>JANYAA010000040.1 GCA_025355255.1 Chloroflexota bacterium
AATGCGGGAGAGGCCAGCGCGAGACCCCTCCGTCTGCACCGTCCCGGCAAGCGTTGCCCCGAGATCCTTGAGCAGGAACGGGGCACCGGCCAACGGCGAGTTCGGCAGCGGCGCCCGTGCCTGGTCTCGCGCGGCGTCATACCGCGTGGAGATCACCGCGTTCAGCGTGGGGTTGAGCGCCTCAATCCGCTCAATCGCGGTGTCCACCAGCTCCAGCGCCGTCACCTGGCCGGCCCGCACCAAGGCGGCCTGCCCCAGCGCGTCCAGCCCGGCCAGCTCGTCTCGCAGCGCCATAGCTCAGGCCTCCAGCTCCGCGGCCTCGTGGACGGCCCGACCCGCGACGAGGGCCAGCAGCACCTTCACATCGCCCAGGTGGCCGGCGTCCGGGGCGAAGATGTCGCGGTCCAGCACCGCAAGATCGGCGGCCTTGCCCACTTCGACCGTGCCCGTCTCGTGCTCCAGGTGGTTCACCCACGCGGACCCCACGGTCCACATCGCGAGGGCCTCCGGCAGGTCGATCCGTTCGTCGGGCAGGAACACGCCGCGATCGCGCAGCTCGGGCGAGCGGTGCGTCACCGCTACCTCGATCTCGGCCATCACGTTGGGCGTGCTCACGGACCAGTCCGAGCCGCCCACCACCACGGCCCCCGAACGGTGCATCGTGCGGAGCGGGTACTGGTAGCCGTAGCGGTCCGCCGGGATGAAGGGCTTCGTGAGCCCGAGCATCTGGTCGTCGTCACAGGCCCAGTACGGCTGGAAGTTGGCCGCGGCGCCGAGCGCCCGGAAGCGCGGCACGTCATCGGGGTCCACAAACTGCAGGTGTGCGAGGTGCGGCCGCGTGTCCGACATGCCGTTGGCGAGGCGAGCCGCCTCTACAGCGTTTAGCGCCTCGCGCACGGCGCGGTCGCCGAGCGCGTGGAAGTGGACCTGGAACCCCAAGGCGTCCAGCCGGGTGACGTGGCGCTTGAGCGCCTCGGGCTCGATGAAGCTGATGCCGCTGTTCCCCGTGGAGCGCCCGTCTGAGCCGAGATATGGGTGGAGCATGGCCGCGGTGTAGTTCTCAGCCACGCCGTCAAGCATCATCTTCACGGTGCCTGCGCTGAGCCGGCCAAGCGTGCCGAAGGCCCGACGCTCCACAAGCTCGTCAATCTGCTCGCCGCCGCGCTCGCGGTCCCACCAGTGGTTGGCGATCGTGCGCCCGATGAGGCGGCCCTGGTCGGCCAGCAGCCGGTAGGCCGCCAGGTGCCGGGGCTCCACCCAGGCATCCTGCCAGGCGGTCACACCCAGGCGGAACAGGTACTGCTGCGCAAGCTCGATGCCGTCCGCAATCTCGTCCGTGGTGGGCGCGGGGATCAGCCGGCGGACCAGCTCCATCGCCCCCTCGTGGAGCGTGCCCTGGGGTGTGCCGTCGGGTTCATGCTCAATCCGGCCATCGGCCGGGTCTGGCGTGTCGCGGGTGATGCCGGCGCGCTGCAGGGCCGCCGTGTTGGCCCACGCGCCGTGGCCGTCGCGGTTCTCGAAGAACGCCGGGCGACCATCGGTGACGGCGTCCAGGTCGTGGCGTGATGGTGTGCCGCCCGGAAAGGCCGACATGTACCAGCCATCCCCGAGGATCCACTCCCCCTTCTGGCGAGTCACGGCCTCGCGAATGGCTGCCTGATAGACGGCGAGGTTGCGCGGGAGCTCGTGGAGCGGGCAGCGTGCGAGGTTGACGCCGGCCATAGACGGATGAACGTGGGCGTCCTGGAATGATGGCAGCAGGGTTCGGCCGCCGAGGTCCACAACCCTCGTGCGAGGGCCGACATGCGCCTGGGCGTCACGCACGGTGCCCACAAAGGTGATGCGACCGCCAGCCACCGCTACGGCCTGCGCCTGGCTCCGGACCGGGTCCATCGTGCGCACGGCGCCGCCGGTGAGGACGAGGTCGGCGTGCTGGGCGGTGGTCATGGGGTGCTCCTGCCGCGTGGATCGCTCGGGAAGAGGGTGCGGCGCGGAACCAGCGCCAACCGGTCCCGCGCCACTGTCTGCAACGCGGCCACCCGATCAGTCGGGCGGCAGCGATTGGTACATGAGATCTGTCTGGATGCCGGCCCGCCGGTTGCGCACGGCGTTCACGATGTACCAGAGCAAGCCCACGGCCATGACGATGCCGACGAACGACGCGCCGGAGCTGTTGAGGTATGCCAACGCCTCGGTGCCGCCGGCGATGGCGCCCCAGATTGGGGCGACACCCGCGAACCAGTAGAGCAGGATCGCGAAGACGAGCCAGATTGCCCCAAGCACGGGCAGCCACTTGATCCACGGCGCGTCCTTGACGAGGTCGGGGCGCGTGAACCGGGCGAGGATGGCGTTGACGCCGGGCATGATCCACGAGAGGGCCGAGGCGAGGACCGTGAACCAGGCCGACGCGGCCAAGTTGAGCTTGCCGTCCAGCGCCGGATCAGCGCTTGGCGCAAGTCCGCCGAGACCCACCCACTTGAGCACCGGGAAGGCCCAGAGGAACAGGAAGATGACACCCGCGATCAGCGTGGCCGCGATGGCGTTGGCGGGCGCACGGAGCCGCTCGGACACGGTGCCGAACCACTCGGGCACCTGCCGGTCGAGGCTCCAGGCGAGGGCCACGCGGCTGATGAAGATCACGTAGACAGGCATCAGCAGGAACGGGAACAGCGTCGACGCGGCCCCGACAACTGTCCAGATGGGCCACAGCTCGGGATGCGCGACGGCCCCCATCAGCTGGAAGTAGTTCGGGTAGCCCATCGGCAGCGACACGCCGGCCTTGACTGGGTCGATATAGCCCCACCAGAGGGCGCTCCACGCTGTCTGCGCGTCCATCCCGAGCTTGCGCCCAAGCACCTCCGCGTAGATCGAATTCATGAGCACGGCCAGCGCCAAGGCGCCCAGCACCGCGATCAAGATGCCGCGCTTGACGTTGCCCCGGACCTCACCGGAGATGTAGGCCGAGTACTGAAAGCCGATGAACTGGAACAGCATGATCCCGGCCATCAGGAAGAACGGCCAGGTGACGAACGGGGCGACGCCACCTTCGGTCGCCGAAGGCGTGAAGCTGAAGCCGCTGGTGAGGCCCGCATCGGCGCCGGCCTTCGCGAGCTGGTCCACCGTGATGCCGTTGGCGTACTTCGGCAGGTTCGCGGCAAAGGCGGCCTGGTCGAAGAACAGCAGGCCTGCCACCGTCATCATGGCCCAGCCCGCGATGCCCAGGACCGTGAGGTAGGTGACGATCTTGTGGAAGCGGCGGGTGGGCTGGAGCACGACCCAGCCGACGACTGCGAACACGACCAGGGCGGCAAGAAAGCCCGGAATGCCGGTCACGTCGCCGGTGTTGCCGTCGGTGAACCACGTCTGGGCGTTGTTGAAGAAGTCGGACCCTGTGCCGATCCCGATGATCTTGCCCTCGACCTGCGTGCTGCGGAGCATCTGCACGGTCTCGAACTGGAGCAGCGCGATGGACGCGAAGACAAGGCCCCAGCTCTCGAGCCAGCCGAGCAGCGGCCCCACCTTGGGCACGATACGGCTTGAGAACACATAGTCGCCGCCCGAGCGGGGCATCACGCTTGTGAGCGAGGCGAAGATCAGCGCCAGCAGCACGCACAGGCCGCCGACGATGAAGGCCACCCACGACCAGTTGGTCAGCGGGCCGATGACCATGACTGGCACGCCGGCCAGGACCGCGATCTGGAACGCTCCGCCGAGCGTCCCGCCGATGAACGCCGAGGTGTTGAAGAACAGCGCGTTGACCACGCTGACTTCGCGCACAAGGCCCGACGATTGGCGCGTAAAGAGCGTGCGCCCACCCGAGCTCATAGCCTCAGACCCTCCTCAGACCCTATGGGGCGCCCGGCCCGCACGAGCCGGTGCGTTTCCCTCGTGCTGGCCTCCCAACCAGCCGCGAGAGTTGCGCCACTATACTCGCGGACATGCCGGCCGATTCCCATTACGACCCATCACTCGGAACGGTCCCGAAAGTTGACGCGCCTTTGGCAATGGGTGGCAGGCCCCTCCTTGCGGCAGAGCCCGACGCCCCAGCAGATCTTGGCGGTCCCACGCTGCGGGACCCGCTCCTGGAGGCGCTCCGAATCATCAAGATCGCGGATGCAAAGGGCCTGCAGGTTCGCCTGATGGGCGGCCTCTCCTTCCATGCGCGATGCCCGGAATGGACCGCACGGGTTGACCGCGAGCGGCGCGACATCGACCTCGCTACCCGATCCAAGGACCGCAAGGGCCTCCAGGGGATCATGGAGGCTGAGGGCTACACCGCGGACCGGCAGTACAACGCCCTGTACGGGCACAAGCAGTTGTACTTCGTGGACACCGCGCGCGGCAGACCGGTTGACGTGCTCATTGACCGGATGGAGATGTGCCACAAGTTCGAGTTTGCCGACCGCCTGGTGGCCGACAGCCCCACCGTTCCGCTGGCGGAGATGGTCCTGTCCAAGCTGCAGATCGCCAGGATCAACCGCAAGGACATCCTCGACGCGCTGGCGCTCATGTCGGAGTACCCGCTGGGCAAGGGCGATGCGGGCACCATCAACATCGACAGGATCCTGGTCCACACGTCGGCTGACTGGGGCTGGTGGCGGACCCTGGGCGGCAACCTCGACAAGATGCGGCTGCTGTACAACACCGAGGTCACCCCCGAGGAGCTGGATTTCCGCAGACCGCCCAAGCTCGACGTGCGCGCCCAGATCGCGCAGCTGCGCGCCGCCATCGACGAAGCGCCCAAGTCGATGAAGTGGAAGCTGCGCAGCCAGGTGGGCGAGCGGGTCCAGTGGTTTGAAGAGCCCGAAGAAGTGGGCCACGACCGCTAGACGGTTGGGGACTCCTCCGGGGGCGGCAGCTGGACAAACCGGCGATACAGCAGCAGGTCGTACACGACCTTGAGACCACCGCCGATCAGAAACGGCACGGACGCCAGCGACGCCACGGCAAACAGCGGGCCCGCCACGAGCGGCGCGGCCGCCACGCCAAGCGAGCGCGCAATCCCGGTCACGCCTGCCGCCGCGGAGCGCTCGTCCGGCGCGACGATCGCCATCGTGTAGCTCTGGCGCGTGGGCACGTCCATCTGGCTGATGGCAAAGCGGGCCAGCAGCATGACCACCGCCAGCGGCAGGTTCGGCATCAGCGGCACCAGCATGAGCAGCACGTTGGACGGGAGGTGCGTGAACACCATGGTGCGCACCAGGCCAAAGCGCGCCGCGAGGCGTCCGGCCGCCAGCGCCGAGATCCCGGCAAGGATGTTGGCCGCCGCCAGCACCGCGCCAATCCCCGCCGGATCCACGCCATAGCGGACGTGGAACCAGTAGGCGATAAAGCTGCCCATGACGAAGCCGCCGGCAAACGCGTCCAGCGCGAAGAGCGCGGACAGGCGCAGGACGACATTGCGGGACGCGTGCAGGCCGAGACGGCCGCGGATACCGGTATCGGCGAGGCGCGCGAGGTCGGCCGCGGGAACTTCCGCTGCGGGCGACACACGGGTGAACAGCAGCGCCAGCAGCACGCCCACGAGCGCGTAGCCCAAGATCACCAGCCGGTAGGCGGCGGCCGGGCTCTGCCCCGCCGCGATGGCGGCCTGCGCAATGGCGCCGCCCGTGAGGGTGCCTGCCGCCGTGGCGAGCGACC
>JANYAA010000088.1 GCA_025355255.1 Chloroflexota bacterium
CGGTCGCGTTGGCGTTGCCGGAGTTGGCGACGGCGATCTGGAAGTCGAGCGTGTCACCGGTGTTCGCGGTGGCGGAGTGGCTGTACGTCGAGGTGCCGTCGACCTTGACCGTCTTCTCGAGGGTCAGGATCGGGGCGGCCGGAACGGTGGTGTCGGTTGAGCAGGTGATGTCCTTGGAGTCGGCGGCGCAGTTGCTGCCGCGGCCGACGACCACGACGGTGTTAAGGAGATGGGTCGTCCCGATCGGGAAGACCGTGTCCAGAGCGACGGAGAAGGTCAGGGTGACCGTCGCCCCGTGGGCGATGTTCCCGGTCCAGGTGATGGTCTTTGTGCCCGCGGTGTAGACCGCGCTGCCCGACGATGCCGCCAGGTTGGCGCCCCACGTGCTGTGGGCGAGGATCGAGGAGATCGAGTCGCTCAGCGTGACGCCCGTCGCGTCGCCGGTGCCATTGTTCTGGATCGTGATCGTGTAATTGAGCGTGTTGCCAGGCGCGGCCTGGGTCTTGTCCACGCTCTTGTGGGCGACGATGTTGGGCTGGACAACCGTGATCGCCTCATCCGCGCATCCGCTCGTGGCGGCCGCGTTGTACGTGTCGCCGGCGTAAGACGCCACGACGTACCAGGTCCCGGTCCCGTTCACGGTGAACGTCTTCGAGTTGGCGATGGCGCCAGCGGAGATCGCTGCGACGCCGGAGTCCACGGCCGGCGCGGTGCACGTCGCATTCGAGTACAGGGTGTACGTGACGCTGCCGGTCGGCTTGTGATTGGCGTTGGTGCTGCCGAACGAGGCGCTGTCGCTGAAGGTTGAGCTCGTGCCGGTGTTGTCCAGATTGAGCTGCAGGGCCGACTTGCCGGCGGCGCTCGTGCCGTCGACCAGGGCGGTCGTCAGCGTCGGGTGCGTGAACGGCGGGTTCTTCCAGACGTACTCAATGGTGCCGTCCTGGAAGACCGCGAGGGGCCCGACAGTCTCAGAGGTCCCATCAACCAGGTACCCCGCGGGCGCCGTCGCTTCCGTAACCGTGTACTGGACCCCGGGGACGACGTTGATCAGCTTGAAGAAGCCGGCGCGCGTGTCCTGGTCCTGCGTGGACGTTGGGGCGGGGCTGGCCGGAAGCGTGTCGGCGAATGTGACGCCGGCCCCCGTGCCCGTGAACGGGTTCGGGGTGACGGTGAACGTCGCGCCGCCGAGGGCGTGGCCGCTGTCATCCTGCTTGGCCCACGACAAGGTGGCGCAGTTTGGCGGGATGTTCACGGGCGCCGAGGCGTAGTCCTTGAGCGCGGCCGTGTCCGTGATGGATGAGCGGGAGCGGACGTTGACCTCGCCGAAGCCCTGGCTCGGGCAATGGAGCCCGACGCCCAGGCTGGTGATGTCGAAGGCCATCTCGGCGAACTGGTTGGCGGGAATCATCGCGGGGCTGCCGGTGGCGATGGAGTCGGCCCACGGGCCCTTCGGGATGGCCGCATCGTTCGCGAGGCCGTAGAAGTTGTTGGAGTTGGTCGGGACTGCGGCGCCCCACGCGGAACCCGTCCAGGTCTGAACGGTCGCGCTGATGGTGAAGGTGGAGCTGCCCTGCTCCGTGGCGACGAACAGGACGTCTCCCGCGGTGCGATTGGGCACGGAGATCCCGTGGCTGTTGGTGACGTTCGGCTTCTGGTTGAACTCGAAGTCAAAGAACGTCGTGCCGTTGCTCGCGTCTCGCTCAACCCCGGCAAACACCCACAGGTGGCCGGTGGGTCCGGGCGGCGTCAGCTGTGAGCCGATGAAGATGTTCCCCATGTCGTCCTTGGGCGACGCGGTCCCGGTTCCGCCCTGCCAGGTCGAGGGGGCATCGCCCTCCTTTGAACCGACGGAGAAGTTGCTGGTGTCAACGTTGCCGATCGGGTCGACGATCGTCGGGGCGGTCAGCAGGCCGTTGCCCGTTGCGCCCTTCGCCCAATCGTCACCATTGAGGGAGGGCGGGTTGGCATTGCCCGAGTAGAGGTTGCCATCAATCTCGAACCCGCCGAGCCTCTTATCGCCGGACGCATTGGCGAGAACCGATGCCGGCCCGGCGAACGCTCCGTACTGCATCAGGAGGGACATGACAAACAGTGACAGCCACGTGAGCGTCAGCCCACGCCTGGTCCGCGTCTTGAACGCGAACAGGTAACCCCGAGACTTCATTGTTCCCAGTACCTCCCCGAGCGGTTCGCCCGGATGACATCGGCGATAACGCCAAACTCCCTAAGATGAGTGCTGTGCCGCCCAGATAGGTTGGACGGTGCCTGTTCGAGCGACCTGGGTCGGACGCCGGTTGCCTGCAACCAGGCGATCTGCCGGGCGCTAGGCGTCCACCCAGAAGTTCTGCTCCGATGGAAGATCAAAAGTACTGGTACAAATGGCCCTTGCATAGTCCGAATTTTGCCCATTATCGGGGCCATTGGGCGTGGAACCTGTGGAAGCGGTGCGGCCCGTCACCGGATCGCGCCAGCTGGAGTACCGCAGCCACCCGGTACGATGGTCCCACCCCCGTCTCAGGAGAGAGTTGCCGGTGTCCCCCCCGATCGATCTCGAGGTCGCCCCAACCGCCCTTCGCGCCAGGGTCCGGGCGGCGGTCGAACGCGCCTGGGCGTCGGCCGTCATCGG
>JANYAA010000099.1 GCA_025355255.1 Chloroflexota bacterium
CGGGCTTGGTCCGGACGATCTACCTGCTGTTCGGCAATCGGTTTGCACGCTGGACCGCGTTCATCCCAACCAGCAAGTTCCAGGCAACCGAGCTCTTCCGCCAGGCGGCCTTCTACGGGTTCATCCGCCGCGAGATCCCCAAGGTCTTGGGCCACAACCAGCTCGCCGCCACTGCGTACCTGGTGCTCTTCGCCCTGCTGCTCGTCGAGACCGTCACGGGCTTCGCGCTCGACGGCCTGATGGGTGCTGAACCCGGGGCCACGCTCTTCGCCTGGCTGCGCGAGCTCGCCGGCGCCCAGTTGCTGCGGGTGGTCCACCACCTGTCGATGTGGGCAATCCTCGCGATTGCGCTCTTCCACGTGTACAGCTGCGTGCTGGTGGACAACGTGGAGCAGAACGGCCTGCTCTCGAGCATCATCAGCGGCTTCAAGTTCCCAACGCGCGAGGAGATCGTCGAGTCGCGAGACGGCGGCGAGTCGATGCTGGAGAAGGTGCAGTGACCGCCGCCAGCACCGCGCCCACGGTCATCGGTGTGGGCAATGTGCTCATGGGCGACGACGGCGCGGGCCTCCACGTGGTGGAGATGCTGCGCTCGACGGATGCGGCCGCTGACCCGTCGCTTCCGGCCGGCACGCGGCTCGTGGACGGCGGGACGCTAGGGCTGGGCCTGCTTGGGATTGTCCGCGAAGCATCGGTGCTCGTGGTGGTGGACGCGGTCGACCGTGGCTTCCTGCCGGGGACCGTCTGCGTCCTGCGGGGCGATGAACTGATGACGCCCGGACCCGTGGGCGAACTCATTGACACCGCGCAGGTCCTTGGCTGGCTGCCCGAGCGCGTGGCGCTGGTCGGCATACAGATTGGATCCACAGGGCATGGCCATGGGCTGACCGAGGCCGTTGCAATGGCTCTGCCACGCGTGGCGGCGATGGTCAGGACCGAACTGCGGGCGTTCGCGACCCGCGCGGAGGCGGCAGCGTGAAGCGACGATTTGACCGGACCCTGAAGATCCTCATCGGGCTCAACATGCTCGTTGTGGCGCTGCTGGCGGTCACGATGGTGGCCGATTGGATGCGCCTCATTCCCGCGCGCGGGACCGGTGCCGCGGTGGATCCTTCCGCATCACCATCCGCATCGATTGAGCTGATGCAGATGGGCATCGCCCACATCCCAACCTCCAACGACTGCCTGCTCTGCCACGACAAGGGCGGCTCGTCGGGTGTCAAGGTGGTTCCAGCCATCGGTCATCCGCTCGCTGGCTGGACCGCGTGCCTCACCTGCCACACGGGCGAGAAGCTTGGCCGCGACGCCCCGGGTCATACGGGCATCGCGCAGGCCGAGTGCACCAACTGCCACAAGGAGGCCCAGGCGGGCCCCGCGATCACGCAGGCACACGCCGACCTGCGCGAGCCGTGCCTGAAATGCCACGGGTCGGTGGCGCACCTCCCGACCAGCATGGTTGGGCGCAACCAGGATGACTGCTGGCTCTGCCACAAGCCCAACCCGTCGCCGCCGCCCATCAAGCCGCATCCGGACCCCCAGAGCCTCTCCTGCCGCGCATGCCATCAGGCGTCAAATGCGGGCTCGCTGCCGATCGACCATGCGCTCCGCGCCGACTCCACCTGTGTGCTCTGCCACGACATCTCCAAGACCAGTGCCTCCCCGGTGCCAAGCGCGTCGGCCGCGGGCGGCTGAAACGCCCCGATCGGCGATGATTGGGCCATGCCCAACCTCATCGTTCTGACCTGGGATCATCTGGACGCTCTCATATCGCGGCTCGCGCTCGCCGTGGGGAGCGAGCACGATGTTGTGGTGGCCATCTCGCGCGGCGGGCTGGTCCCGGCGGGGATGCTCGCATACCGGCTGGACCTGCGCGAGATCCTGGTGGCGGGTGTGGAGTTCTATCGCGCGGATGGCGGCACGCACGCTGAGCCGCGGTTCATCCACTTCCCGGATGCGCACCTGCTCCGCGGGCGCCGCGTGCTGGTGGTAGACGAGGTGTGGGAGACGGGCGAGACCATGGCGGCCGTGCTGGCGCGCGTTCGTGCGGCTGGCGGCTACCCAACCAGCGCGGTGATCCACTTCAAGCCTGGCCAGTCGCGTGTGGATGGGCGACCGGACCACTGGGCAGACGAGGTTGAGGACTGGGTCCGCTACCCGTACAAGGCCGGCGCCTGAGGGCCCTGCGCCTGGTCTCACGGATCTCTCAGCCCCGCACGGTGTACTCGTGCCCAGCGCGGTCCGCCGCCGTCCATGCCCTCCGCACAGGCAGCCTGCACGACCGTTGCCGCTAATGCCGTTCGCGCCTCCAATCTGGACGCACGAGTTGCTCGCCTCGTCCCGGTACTCCTCGCCCTGCTGACCGCGGCCCTGTACCTGTGGGATCTCGCGGTCAGCGGCTACGCCAACACTTACTACTCGGCCGCCGCGCAGGCCGCGTCGCAGAGCTGGTCCGCGATGTTCTTCGGCGCCTTCGACGCCGCCGGGTTCATCACGGTTGACAAGCCGCCCGTAGCGCTGTGGGCGATGGGGCTCTCGGTCCGCATGTTGGGCCTCAGCCCCTTCGCGGTGCTGCTCCCCGAAGCGCTGGCCGGGATCGGCTCGGTGCTGCTCCTGTGGGCCGCCGTGCGCCGCCAGTTTGGGGCGGGGGCCGCGCTGATCGCCGGGGTGGCCTTTGCACTCACCCCGGTGGCAGCCCTGATGTTCCGCTACAACAACCCGGATGCTCTGCTTGTGCTGCTGCTCGTCGGCGCGGCCTACGCGCTTGTTCGGGCGCTGGACACGGACCGCCTCCGCTGGCTGGTGCTGGCGGGGATCCTCGTGGGCTTCGCCTTCCTCACCAAGTACCTCCAAGCGTTTCTGGTGCTGCCCGCGTTTGCGCTCGTGTGGCTGGTAGCGGCGCCCGGCGGGCTGCGCCGGCGGCTCGCCGGCCTCCTGATTGCCGCCGGCTCGGTTCTGACGGCATCTGCGTGGTGGATCGTCATCGTGGAGCTGCTCCCGGCAGGCTCCCGGCCGTACATCGGCGGCAGCAGCAGCAACAGCGCACTTGACCTCGTTCTGGGCTATGACGGGCTGGGCCGCATCCTTGGTCGGGGCGGGCCTGGCGGGCCTGGCGGGCCTGGCGGGCCTGGCGGGCCGGGCGGCTTCGGCGGCCGCGGACCAGGCGGGCCTGGCGGGCCGGGCGGCTTCGGCGGCAGCCCCGGCCCGCTGCGCATGTTCAACACCGAGTGGGGCGGCGAGATCAGCTGGCTGCTGCCACCCGCGGCAATCGGCTTGCTGGCAGCCCTCACCGCACGCGTGGGCGCGGCCCGGACGGACCCGCGACTCGCCGGCATGCTCCTCTGGGGCAGCTGGGCGGCGATGCACGTGCTGGTGTTCTCGCTGATGTCGGGCATTGCCCACCCGTACTACGCGGTGGCGCTGGCCCCGGCTCTGGCCGCGTTCGTCGGCATCGGCGTTGCGGAGCTTTGGCGCCTTCGGCAGCGGATCCCGTTTGCGGGCATTGGCATTGCGTTGATGGCCGCGGCGTCCGCCGTATGGGCCTCGCAGCTGCTCGGGCGCGACCCGACGTTTGTGCCTGGCGTCGGCTACGGCGCGATCTGTCTGGCGGTGGCCGCTGCGGTCATTCTGGTTGTGCCGGTGGCTGCCGGCGACCTGCGTGGCGAGCGGATCGCGCAGGGCGCTGTTGCGGTGTCGCTCGTCGCCATGCTGGCGGGATCGGCGTGCTGGACGGCTGCAACCGCGGCGAAGCCGCTTGCCGGGGGTGATCCTGCGGCCGGTCCCGCCTCGGCATCCGACGGGGGTCCGGGCGGGTTTGGCGGCTTTGCCGGGGACGCCGTGGGGGTTGACCAGGCACTGGTGGACTACCTGCTGACCAACCGCGGGGGCAGCGACTGGCTGGTGGCCGTGTCCTCGGCCAATCAGGCGGGTCCCATCCAGCTCGCATCGGGTGCGCCCGTGATGGCGATGGGCGGCTTCATGGGCTCGGACCCTGCGCCCACGCTCAACCAGCTCAAGTGGTACGTTGCTGCCGGCAGGCTCAGATATGTGCTCGTGGGCGGCCGCGGCGGTGGGCCAGGCGGCCCCGGCGGATTCTTTGGCGGGGACGGCCAGGGCAACATCGCCTCGGCGCGGACAGCCTGGGTTCAGGACACCTGCACCGTGGTCACCGCCGCGGGCAACGGTGCGCTGTACGACTGCGGCGGCGCCCAATGAGCGCTGGCGCCCGGGCGGCCGTGATGGCGCCTTGCGGAGCGGGGGAGTAGCCTCTCAGGGCAATCTCAGGGACAGGCGCTTGACTGGTTGCAATCGGCAGTCCCCGTCCCCGTGGAGCCACTTGCAATGACAACGCCCTTCCCCTCGTCGGAGCCGGAGCGCCAGCCGCTCGAGTCCGAAACCGCCGCCCCCGCCCCACCCGAGGCGCCCCTGGCGCCGCCACCCGCCCCTTGGGGCGCCGCGTGGCAGCCTGGCGTTAGCCCCGCCGCCGCGCCGCCGCAGCCGCTCGCAGACCCGTATCCCGCGTACGCGCCTGACCGCTATGAATCGTACGCAGCGGAGGCCTACAGCCAGCCGGTCCAGCC
>JANYAA010000134.1 GCA_025355255.1 Chloroflexota bacterium
CGATCACGCTCATGTCGCCGGGCACGGATCGGCCGGCGGCCCGGGCGCCCACAACGAGGCCGATCGCGGTCATGTCGTTGTAGCAGACGACGCCCGTGACATCCGGGTGCTCCGCGAGGAGCTGCCGACCGGCGGCCTCGCCGCCGTCAAATTGGCCGTCGCCCGCGATGACCGGCATGACGTCGGGGTCAAGGCCCGCGGCGGCACACGCCGCGCGGAACCCGATGATGCGTGCGGCGGTGGCGGTGAAGGTGGCGGCACCTGCGATATGGGCGAGCCGTCGGTGGCCCAGGCTGATGAGGTGCTCGGTTGCGAGCCGCATGCCGCCCACGTTGTCCGAGGTGATCACCGCGGTGGTGGCAAGGGCGGGCTCCACGTTGACCACCACGGACGGCACTGGGGCGTGCGACAGCCATTCCCAGGATTCGGCCGCAACAATGCTGGACGCCACGATCAGCCCGTCCACACGCCGGTCCGCCATCAGGTCGAGGTAGTGGACCGCGCGGTGCTCCTCATACGCGGAGCTCCCCAGCACGATGGAGTAGCCGGCTTCACGGGCGGCGTCATCGGCCGCCTTCACCAGCTCCGGGAAGAACGGGTTGGCAATGTCCGTGATGATCAGGCCGAACGTGTAGGTGCGCTTCAGGCGCAGCGAGCGGGCCACGCTGGAGGGCCGATAGTCCAGGGCCTGCACAGCGCTCGTGACCGCCGCCACCGTGTCTGCCTTGGGGTTGCCGATGCCCGCGAGCACGCGGCTCACAGTGGCGGTGGAGACGCCAGCCCGCCTTGCGACGTCGCGGATGGTGGAGGGGGCGGCGCGATCGGTCACGCCGGAGCCTCGGAGCGCGGGGTGGCGGGGACCGGGCTGGTCGTCGTTGCCTGGCGCATGCCGCCTCCCATCCCGCTGGTCCGGCCTCTCGCCGGGTAACCGATTGAGTAATCGATTGCAAAGCGTAGGCGAGCGGGGCGGCGACCGTCAAGCAGCAGTCTGGCCCGCCAGAGGCGGTTGCATGTAATCGATTGCGCCCAGCAGAGGTTTCTGTCAGGATTGCGCCAGCGCGCCGGGCGTGGCGCGGGCGAGAGGAGCGACCAGTGACAACCGTGCGGCTAACCGTCGGGCAGGCAATCGTCAGGTTTATGGCTGCCCAGTTCGTTGAGCGTGACGGCGTCCAGATCCGGTTCATCGCGGGCGTCTGGGGCATCTTCGGGCACGGCAACGTGGCGGGTCTGGGGCAGGCCCTCGAGGAGATTGGCGACGAGTACGACATGCCGTACTACCGCCCGCAGAACGAGCAGGCCCAGGTGCACCTGGCCACGGCCTTCGCCAAGCACCACAACCGGATGCGCGCCTTCGCCTGCACCTCGTCCATTGGCCCCGGCGCCACCAACATGATCACGGGCGCCGCCACCGCCACGATCAACCGCCTGCCAGTCCTGCTCTTCCCGTCCGACTACTTCGCCAACCGCCTGGTTGACCCGGTGCTCCAGCAGGTTGAGCACCCGCTTGAGCACGACGTCTCCGCCTCTGACGCCTTCCGCCCGGTCTCGCGCTACTTCGATCGCATCTCACGCCCTGAGCAGCTGATTTCCAGCCTCCCCGAGGCCTTCCGTGTCCTCACGGATCCGGCCGAGACTGGCGCCGTCACCATCTCGCTCCCCGAGGATGTCCAGGCCGAGGTCTACGACTGGCCGGAGCGCTTCTTCCTCCGCCGTGTGTGGCGGGTTCGCCGGCCCCGCCCTGAGCCCGAGCTTGTCGCCGAGGCCGTGGAGCTCATCAAGGGCGCCAAGCGGCCGATCATCGTCACCGGCGGAGGGACCATCTACGCCGGTGCTGAGTCGGCGCTGGACAAGCTCGCCACCACCTACGGCATCCCGGTCACGGAGAGCCAGGCCGGCAAGGGCGCCCTGCCCTGGAACCACCCGTGGAACATGGGCCCCATCGGCTCGGCGGGTGGTCTCGCCGCTAACCGGCTGGCCAAGGACGCGGACCTCGTCATCGGCATCGGCACGCGCATGGGCGACTTTGTCACGGCGTCCCGGTCGGCGTTTCAGGACCCGGACGTCCAGTTCATCGGCATCAACATCAACGCGTTTGACGCCTACAAAATGCGCTCCCTGCCCGTGCTGGCCGATGCGCGCGAGGCACTGAACGCCATCTCGGCCGCCTTGGCCGCGTCCGGCTACAGCGGCACGGGCCATGCCTACCGGCAGAAGGCCGCAGCCCTCAAGGCCGAATGGGATGAGCGGGTCACCTTCCACCGCACGCCCAACGGCGAGACCGAGGAGTTGGCCCAGCCCGAGGTCATCGGCATCGTCAACGACGCCGTGGGCGGCCACGCCACCGTGGTCTGCGCCGCGGGCTCGCTCCCGGGCGACCTGCTCAAGCTATGGCGGCCCGAGGACCCCAAGGCCTACCACCTTGAGTACGGCAACTCGTGCATGGGCTACGAGATCCCGGCTGGCATCGGCATCAAGATGGCCGAGCCGGAGCGCGAAGTGGTGGTCACCATCGGCGACGGCACCTATCTGATGATGAACTCCGAGATCGTCACCGCGGTGGCGGAGGGGATCAAGCTCACGATCATCGTGTTCGACAACCACGGCTACCAGTGCATCAAGGACCTCGCCCTCAACTGCGGCGTGCCCCAGTTCGGCAACGAGCTGCGGTTCCGCAACGCGACGTCCGGGCGTCTGGACGGCGGGTACATCCCGGTGGACTTCAAGAAGCATGCGGAGGCCATGGGCGCCCTCGCGTTCTACGCGCGGACCGAGGACGAGATCCGCGACGGCATCAAGGCGGCCCGCGCACATGATGGCGTCACGCTGATCCATGTAGCGGTGAGCCCCGAAAAGCGCGCCCCCGGCTATGACAGCTGGTGGGACGTGCCGGTGGCGCAGGTGTCCGGCTCGGACATGGTGAACACGGCGCGGGCGCGATATCAGACCAACTTGGCCAAGCAGCGAGCGGAGCTTCTCTGATGCGTATCGGCACAGCACCCGTCAACTGGAACAACGCCGACGTGGACATCCGCCCCTGGATCGAGTATCGCCAGATGCTCGACGAGATGGTGGCGGGCGGCTACGACGCCACCGAGTGGGGCCCGGGCTTCCCCGACGATGCTGAAGCCGTGGGCGCCGAGCTGCGCAAGCGCGGGCTGTCCATGATCGGCATGTTCGTGCTGCTGGGCTTCCGCGACGCCGACAAGTACGACGAGGAGATGGCCAAAGCGATGGCGATTGCCCGCCGCCTCCACGCCAACGGCGGCACGCTGATCATCGCTGCCGAGGCTGGCGATCCTCGCCGCCGCGCCGAGGCGGGCCATGTCGTGGAGGCCAACGGCCTCACTGACCAGCAGTGGCGCAACTTGGCCAAGGGCCTTGAGGACCTGGCTGACAACATTGCGCCGCTGGGCATGAAGGTGGTCCTGCACAACCACGTGGGCACCTACGTGGAGACCCAGAACGAGACCATCCGGCTCCTCGATGAGACCAATCCGGCCAAGGTTGGCTGGTGCTTCGACGTTGGGCACATGGCCTACGGCGGCGGCGACAACCTGGAGATGCTGGAGCGCTACGGCAATCGCATTGGCCACGTCCACATCAAGGACGTGGACGGCTCGGTGTTGGCCCGGGCCCGCGCGGACGGCTGGAGCTTCGCCGATGCGCTGCGCCACTACATCTTCGCCACGCTCGGGGAGGGGATCGCCCGCGTTCCGGACATGGTGCAGGCGCTGGTTGACCGCGGCTATGACGGCTACTTCGTCATTGAGCAGGACACCCAGCCCACCGCACCGGGCGATGTTGCGAAGGCCAACCGCGAGATCCTCGTGGACATGCTGGCCACCGCCGGCGCCGCCAGCCGAGCCTGACGGCAGCGCACGACCAGCCCGTCTGATGTCTGCGCAGAAGCGGGACACCGCCGAACTGGAGGCGCTTGCCCGGCGTGGGCGCCTCCACGTGATCGAGACCGTCGCCCACAGCGGCGCGGGTCATGTTGGCGGACCCCTGTCCGCTATGGACCTCCTGGTGGCGCTGTACTTCCGCGCCCTGCGCATTCGACCGGACCAGCCGGACTGGCCCGAGCGTGATCGCTTCATCCTTTCGAAGGGCCACTCCTCGGTGGCGCTGTACACCGTCATGGCGATGCGCGGCTACTTCGGGGTGGAGGAGTTGGACACCTTTGACGCCGGCGACAGCCGGCTCCAGGGCCACCCCGACATGCTGCGACTGCCCGGTCTGGACACATCCACAGGCTCGCTTGGCCAGGGGCTGGCGATCGGTCTGGGGATGGCCATCGGCGCCCGCCGCCGTGGTCTGGACTTTCACACGTTTGTGATGCTGGGCGACGGCGAAACGCAGGAGGGCCAGGTCTGGGAGACCGTCCACGTGGCCCCGCGGTACGGCGCCGGCAACCTCACGGCCATCGTGGACTGGAACGGCATGCAGCAGTACGGCTGGCCGCTGACCGAGGGCGAGGAGCACCGCGGCAACCGGCGCGACCCATGGGGCGGGGTGGACCTGCGTGGCGCCTTTGCCGCGTTTGGCTGGCGCGTGCTGGAGGTTGACGGGCACGACTTCGGGCAGATCCTGGCCGCGCTGGACGACGTGCGCGCCACGTCCGGCAGCGACACGCCCACCGTGATACTGGCGCGCACCGTGAAGGGCCGCGGCATCTCGTTCACCGAGGGCCGCTCCGAATGGCACGCACGCC
>JANYAA010000231.1 GCA_025355255.1 Chloroflexota bacterium
CTGCTGCCTCCCGTAGGAGTCTGGGCCGTGTCTCAGTCCCAGTCTGGGTGATCGTCCTCTCAGACCACCTACCGATCGTCGCCTTGGTGAGCCGTTACCCCACCAACGAGCTAATCGGACGCAGGCCCCTCCCGAAGCGCATTGCTGCTTTGATGGACCGAACGAACGATCCACCACATGCGGTATTAGCCACCCTTTCGGGCAGTTATTCCCCACTTCGGGGCAGGTCACCTACGCGTTACTCAGCCGTTCGCCACTATCGAGCAAGCTCGATCGTTCGACTTGCATGTCTCATGCACGCCGCCAGCGTTTATCCTGAGCCAGGATCAAACTCTCCGTGAAAACTCAACCTTGCGGCTGAGTTTAACTTTCAAGCTTGGTCCAGGCACGTTCTCGTGCTGAAGTTCCTACCACTCTTCAGTTGTTAAGGTGCAGCGCCCGGCCTCATACCGCCCGGAGCGCGGACTGGCAATGATGCCGTAGTTCGCCCCCGGTGTCAAACGGGGTTCTCGGGTGGTCACCACCATTGTGGCGGACCGGCGCGCCTCGGGTTTGTGAGGCGCGAGGCGAGATAGTAGGGTGGGTTCGGGGGGCCTGTCAAACTCGCGGCCGGGGTCGCGGGCGGCTCCGCCCTAGCCTTCAGATAGGCCCGTCACTCGCGAGCAGGATGAAGGCCGCGCCGGCCAACCAGGACAGGATTGCGAGTTCGGCCGATGCCGTGGCTCCCCCGACCGTGCTGGCGACGAGCCACACCAGCGCCCCAACGGCAAGGGCGGCGATCGGCTTGATGAGCCGCAGCAGAAGCTCGAAGACGAGTTCGCGCATCAGAGTGCCCGCCGCCCCTGCAGCGCCCGGATGAGGGTGACGTCATCCGCGTACTCGAGGTCGCCGCCCACGGGAAGGCCGCGCGCGATCCGCGTCACGCTGCCCACCTTGCCCTCGAGACGCTCGCCCAGGTACATGGCCGTGGCCTCGCCCTCAAGCGTGGGGTTGGTTGCCATGATGACCTCGATCATCTGGGAGCCCCCGGCAGCCGCCTCATCCACGCGCGCGATGAGCTCGCGGATGCGCAATCGCTCGGGACCGATGCCGTCGATGGGGCTGATGGCGCCGTGGAGCACGTGATAGCGGCCACGGAACTCGCCAGTGCGCTCAATGGCCAGGACATCGAGCGGCTCCTCAACGACGCAGAGATGCCCGTCGTCGCGGGCGGGATCCCGGCAGATGGGGCAAAGCGGTGCGTCGCTGATGTTGAAGCACCGCTCGCAGAAGACCACTTCATCGCGGACGGCGATCAGCGCACGCGCCAGCGTGCGGGCCTCCGCATCGGGCGCCCGCAGCAGGTGGTACGTGAGGCGCTGGGCGGTCTTGGGCCCGATGCCCGGGAGCCGCGCAAACGCCTCCACCAGACGCGCAACAGGCTCGATGACGGGCGATGCCATGGGCAGCGCCTAGAACATGCCGGGGATGCGCAGGCCCGCGGTCACGGCGCCCATCCGCTGCTCCTCAAGCGTTTGCGCCGCCTTGAGGGCCTCGTTGACGGCCGCAATGACGAGATCCTGCAGCATTTCCACATCGTCAGGGTCCACTGCGGACTTGTCGATGGCGAGCCCGACGAGCGCCCGCTTGCCGGTCACGGTTGCCTTGACGACACCGCCGCCCGCGCTGCCCTCAACGGTTGCGGCCTCGAGCTCCTCCTGGATCCGCGCCATCTGCTGCTGCATCTGCAGGAGCATCTTCTGCGGGTTCATGCCCATGCGTGCGGGTCCTCCGGTCTGTGGCGGTGGGTCGGTGTGGTTTGACCAGGCTCGATGGTAGACCGCGTTTGGCTAGCTGACGTCTGGCACGTCCGCAAAATCGTCAGCGAAGATCCGCTTGGCCTCCTCGAGGATCCGCGCCTCATCGTCGTTGACTGGAAGCGGCGGCAGCAGGTCGAGATTGGTGGCCACGCACCTGACCCCCACGTCGCGGCCGAGGAACCCGCCGATCCCTGCCTCGAGGTTGGCCGTACGTCGCTCGGCGACGCCCTTGAGAAACCCCTGCTCCTCGGGGAAGCCGAGGGTAACCACATTGCCCTCCACCGACACCGGGCGGCACGCCGTGATCAGCGGCCGGATCGCGGGGCTGGCGCCGATCACAGCAACGACTTCTCCCCAGCCGCGGCGGAGGCGCTCGAGATCGTCGAGCGGCTGGGGCGCGGGGTCTGGCGTCTTGGTGGCCGGCACTGCTGGAGCCGGTTTGGGAACTGGTGCGGTGACTGACGCGGGGACGGTGACGGGCTTTGGCGCCGGCTTCAATATGGCCGCGGGCGCGGCGATCGGCGTCGAGATCGCCGCAGCGGCGGCCGGCGACCCCGAAATCGCGAACAGCGCCAGCTCAAGCTGGAGGCGCAGACCGCCCGAGCCGAGCCGCTGGGGATCGATCGCCGAAAGCCGCCGGGCAGCATCGATCACCACCGGCCCGGGCTGGCGGCCCTCGCCGAGGTCGGCGAGCATCCGCTCGCGCAGCGCCTCGACCGCCTGGTCCAGAAAGACGCGCAGGTCTCGCCCCCGCTCCTCGAGCCCGTCCAAGATGCCGATGCCCGCGGCGGCGTCCCCTACGACGAGCGCGCCCAGAAAGCCGCGGATCGCCTCGCCGTCCGCCAGGCCGAGCAGGTCGCGCACCGCGACGGCGTCGATGGCGCCCGAGGTGGAAGAGAGCAGCTGGTCCAGGATGGACTCCGCGTCGCGCATGCCGCCGGCGGCAAGCCTCGCGATGATGCGGATGGCCTCCGGCTCCACGTCTCGCCCGTCGGCGGACAGGATCCGCTCAAGCTTGCCCGTGATCTCGGCCACCGTGAGCTTGCGGATGTCGAACCGCTGCAGCCGCGACAGGATGGCCGGGGGGAAGTCCTGCGGATGGGTGGACGCGAACATGAACACGACGAAATCCGGCGGCTCCTCGAGCGACTTGAGGAGCGCGTTCCAGCCGTCCTTTGTGATCTGGTGCGCCTCGTCGAGGATGTAGACCTTGCGGCGGAGCTCGGCGGGCGCGTAGGCGAGACGCTCCCGCAGGTCGCGCCCGGCCTCGTTGCCGCGGGTGGAGGCGGCGTCGATCTCGAGAAGGTCCATCGCGCGACCCTCGCGGATGGAAACGCAGGGACCGCACGCATCGCAAGGATCTGCCGTTGGGCTCAGGTTCTGGCAGTTGAGCGCCTTGGCCAGGATCCGCGCCAGTGACGTCTTGCCCGTGCCGCGGGGGCCCGTGAACAAGATCGCGTGAGCGACGCGGCCGGTGATGACGGCGTTCCGGAGCGTGGAGACAGCCGCCTCCTGCCCGACGATCTCTGAGAACGTCTGGGCCCGCCATCGGCGGTAGAGGGCCTGATGGGGCATCGCCGTGGTCAACGATTGCTCCTGGGGCGGACGAGGCGGGGACTGGATGATTGCTGCGCGAGGCGGGCCCGGGGGCCGGCGGTGTCCGCGGCTCAGGCCAGGCCGCTCCGCGGCACCCGGCGACATTCGCTAAGTGCTGCTTCCTTCCGGACCTGACACGGTTCACG
>JANYAA010000197.1 GCA_025355255.1 Chloroflexota bacterium
CGCCTGATCCTGCTGCTGGTCGCAGCCACGGTTGGGCAGCCGCCGCTGCCCGAGCTTGTGCCCGCCGGATGGCCGGCCAGCGCCGCTCCAGCGTCACTTGCCGCATGGGATTCGATCTTCTACGTGGGCATCGCGGGCCAGGGCTACCACCTTGCGCCCGTCATCGCAGGCTATCGCGACTGGGTGTTCTTCCCAGCCCTGCCCGCCTTGATGAGGATCGTCTCAGTGGTGACGGGCGGCGACCTGGCGCTGGCGGGCGTGCTCGTCGCCAACCTCGCGCTGCTCGCGGGGCTGCTCGTGGCGGGGATCGCGATCGCGGAGCACGACGGTGACGGGACGCCCACGGTGTCCCAGTCGCTGATCGCCCTCGGCCCGGGGGCCGTGGCGTTCGGTATGGCCTACTCGGACAGCCTGGCGCTTGCCGCCTCGGCGGGCCTGTATGTGGCAGCGCGTCACCACAGGCGATGGCTGGCCGGTGGCCTCCTGGCTTTCGCGACCCTCACCCGACCGCCGGGCATCCTGCTGGGGCTCCCGCTGGCCATCATCCTGTGGGAGCAGGCCGACCGCCGCGACCTGCGCAGCGTGCTCAGACAGCTGGCCCCGGTTGTGCTCGGGCCACTTGCCCTGCTGGCCTTTGCCGCGCTTCAGGGTGTCGCGCTTGGCGACCCGCTGGCGTTTGTCCATGGCCAAGCCGACTGGGAGCGCCAAACCGGAGGCCCGGCCTTGGACGTGCTGACCACCCTGCTCGTTGTGACGTTCGCCGCCAACACGATCGTCGTGATGCTGCTCGCCCGCTCCAAGCTGCCCCTGGCGGCCAAGGCGGCCGGGGTCGTGGGATACGCCAGCGTGCTCGCTTCGGGCAGGCTGCTATCCAACGCGCGCTATGTCGCGATGGGCTGGCCCATCGCATGGATGCTGGGCCGTCAGGGTCGCGTGGCCCGTCTCGCAACGGTTGGCCTGTCAACATGCGGGTTCCTGCTGTACGCGGTCCTCAACCTGAGCCGGCACCTGCCCCCGTAAGGCCGTTGCGCCGTGTCAAGCCGCCGCGGGAGCAACTGAGCCGGCGGGCGCGACACGGTCACGGAGGCGGATGGCAGCCAGCAGGATCACCCACGAGTTCACCCAGATCACCGGCAGCGAGATCCAGACGGCCACGGGGACCAGCCAGCGACGGCCGCTGAGCGCACCAACGACAACCAGAACCGCGCCGAGGGCGATGCGCGGCAGGAGCAGATCGCTCCGTCCGGGCGAGGCCGCCAGAAATGCAACCCAGTCCGCCCACGCCGACGGCGCGATCAGGTACGAGACTGCGCTGATGGCCGCCGTGAAGCCCAGCCCAACCGCGAGCCGATGCCAGTCGCGGCGCACTAGGTGCCAGCCCATAGCGACGCTCGGGGTGATCTTCGTGAGCACCCCCAGCGGCAGCACGATTGGCCATTGGAGCCCCACGACGATGGCGGCCGCCAGGAGGAAGTGGACGTTGCCAACCAGAAGTTCGTACGAGACGGGAAGCACGAGGATGACGGCCGCCCATGGCCACGGCCGGACAAGCCACGCGAAGACCACGGCCAGCAGGCCGATCCAGAGAGCAAGGAACAGCGGGTACGGCAGCAGCGACAGCGGCGCCGTGACCTGCGCAAAGGCGGGCGAATAGAGGTACGTGGAGACGTCGCCGACGCCCGAGGCAGCGTAGGGATGGGCGAGGTCAACCCCCCAGTAGGCGCGCGCGTCCACGCCGATGAACGTCCACGGCCAGATGCCCTGCACGAGGTAGTACCACGCGGCGCGCAGGATCCCCACCAAGATGAGGCCGTCGCGGAGGGGGCGCTTGTAGCGCTCGACCACGCGGCCCGCCCGGTTGAACCCGCTATCGAGCGCCTGGCCCAGGTGCGCCACTTCCACGTTCACGCCCTCGTACGCTGGCGCCCGGCCAGGCTAGTCGGAGTGTACGGTGCGTACCTGCACGATCCGTGCCGGAGGAGTGGGACACCGTGTCAAAGCGCGAGCGGCTGGCCTGGGTTGCCGCCGTCGGCTTCGTGGCGTTCTTCGGTCTCGGCGAGTTCGCTCGGTGGATCCTCGAGTCGGTGCGCGGTCCAAGCTGGTGGGCGATCGACCTCAACCTCGTCCTGCGAGCTGGCGAGCGGCTCAGGGCGGGAGCAGCGCTCTACAGCGACCCCGCGTTTCTCTATCCGCCAGCCGCAGCGCTCTTGGGCGCCGCGCTGGGCCTGGTGGACCCGTTCGCCCTGAGCCTGCTGTGGGCCGCGCTCAAGGTGGGTCTGGCGCTCGAGGCCGTCCGCCGCTGGACGCCCACATGGCGGCTGGCTGACCGCGTCTTGGCGTGCCTTGCCCTCGTGCTGTCGCTGCCCTTCCTCCACGACGTGATGCTCGGCAACGTCAACACGCTGCTTGTTGCGGCAATCGCGCTGGCTGTGCTCGGCCGGCCGTCAACACGCTACGGGATCCCGCTTGGCCTCCTCGCCGCGCTGTTTGCGAAGCCACTCCTGCTGCCGGTGGGCCTGTGGCTCCTGGTGTTCCGCCGGCGTGTGCTGGCGGGCGCCATTGCAACCGGGCTGGCGGCTACCGTGCTGGCCGTCGCGGCAACGGGACCGGCGGCGTATGTCGCCTGGCCAAGCGCCCTGCTGGGAGGCGGCCGGTTGGCAAGCGCGTTTGCCGGCAACCATGGCGTCTCAGCCCTGGTTCCTGAGGCGTGGCTCCCAGTCGCGGCCACAACGGGCTTCGCGCTGCTCATGGTCTTGGCTCGGCGCCCGGCACATGTCGGGCTGGTCTGGGCCGTGACGTCGGGGATCCTCATTGCGCCGTATGCGGGCACCTACAGCGCGCTGCCGATCGCCATCGCAGTGGCGGTGATTGGGCCGACGGCACCGCGCGTCGCCTTGGCGATCGTCGCGGTCTCGCCAATTGCGACAACGTACCCGCTGCCGTTCTACGCGGCGTCGATCCTGGTGGCCGCACTCGTGGTGCGAGGTCCATCGCCACTCGGCTCGGCAGCCGCAGGTCCGCCAAACGCCGCTAGCAGCGTCATCAACTGGTAGAGCAGCAGCCGAGGGTGGGCCAAGACGGCGACCGCCACAACGGAAGCCCAGCTCCACCGCCCGCTCCTCGCCCGGACCAAAGCCGCAACAAGCACGACAACCAGCGCAACCCACAGCAGCGGGTGGATCCGGTAGGGCGAGATCGTGTTCCAGTCCATCGCGCCGCGGAGCCAGCCCAGCTGCAGGTAGGCGAGGGTGTCGGCCGGGGCCAGCACCAGCTGGAGGACCGCCAGCCCCGCGGACCACACGGCGCATTGAACGAGCGCCCCGACATCGCGCCGCAGCAGCCAGTACGTCGCCGCCAGAAGCGGCAGCAGCTTGAGCTGGCCCGCCAGCGCAACACCCAGGGGCGAACCCCACGAGAGGAGTGCCAGCACGATCGGCTCCGACTGTCCCACGGCCAGCGCCCACGCGAACGCTGGCAGGAGGCACCCGAGCACGATAAGGGACGGCTCGCCAAGCCCTGCCCGACGAATCGCATACGCGCATGCGCCCAGCAGCAGCAGCTCCCACAAGAGCGCCGCGGCGGGGAAGGGCAGAAGTGCGAGCGGGCGGAAGACCAACGCAAGCAGCGGAGGGTTCAGGTACTCGAGGCCGCCCGTCGCCGAGCCCCCGGCCATCCAGCTGTAGAGCGGCAGGCCGTCGTTGAGGCGCGCGCCCGCCTCGTAAAACCGCCGCGTATCCACAAACGGGTCCAGCCCCAAGTGGAGGACGAGCGTCTGGATGCCGATCAGCAGCCCGAGCAGCGCGGCCCCGCGCCAGACGAGGGACACCAGGCGACGGCCCCGCGGCGAGAGGTTCAGCGGTCGAATTGGGGAGGAATGGTCCGCGATGGGCATGGCGCGCACTCTACGCGCCATCCCTGACATCAGGCGCCACATCGGCGTCCAAGCGCGGTGCTACTGTGCTGCGGCTGTGCGGATTCCGATCTTCCTGTACGTGCTGGCACTCGTGGCACGGCTCGCCATGCTGGCGGGCTTTGCTGATCCGGGGTACCCGGATTCCTTCTACTACGTGGACGTGGCACGCCAGCTGGCTGCCGGCCATGGGTTCTCCGTGGATTTCGTCTGGATCTTCGTGGAGGTGGGCGGGCACATCCCCGCCGTGCCGGTCCTCCCGATTGCCTCAAACGCCCACTGGCTGCCGCTGGCCTCGATTGTCCAGGTCCCGTTCATCTGGCTGCTCGGGCCGACGGCCTTCGCCTCAGGCCTCCCGTTCGCGCTGATCGGTGCGGCAGCGGCACCGCTGACGTGGGCGATCGGACGGGACGCCAACATGCGGCCAGCGGTTGCGCTGGGTGCAGCCGTCATGGCGGCGGTGCCCGGGCTGCTGCTGGTGTTCATGGCTCAGCCGGACAACTTCGCGCTCTTCCAGACGCTCGTCGCCGGATCGCTGTGGCTGGCCGGACGAGGGATGCGCGGGAGGCGCTGGTCATTCGCCGCGGCTGGTCTGCTGGCGGGGCTTGCCACGCTTTCGCGCACCGAGGGGATGCTTGTCTTGGGCGTGCTCGGCCTGACCTTCCTCTGGGACCGCTGGCGCTCACGGCGCGCGTCTGGCGATGACCCGGCGCGACCGGCCAGGATCCCGCTGGCTGCGGCTCTCGGCGCTGTCGCGTTGTTCGTGCTCGCCGCCGGCCCGTGGTTTGCCCGGCAGATCGCCGTGTTCGGATCGATGTCGCCGTCCACGTCAACCGGCAAGGTCCTGCTCATCCGCAGCATGAGCGAGTGGGACAGCATCGACACGCCTGCCACCCTGGATCACCTGCTGGGCATGGGGATTGGGCCGCTCCTCGCAACTCGTGTCACCGGCCTCCTGTCAGCGGTCGTGATCCTCGTGGTCTTCCTGGGCACTGTCGTGCTCATGCCGCCGATGGTTGCCGGCGCGTGGGCTCGGCGCCGCGACGCGGCCTTTGGCCCCTTCTTTGGCTATGCCGCCGCGCTCTTCGCGTTCAGCGCGATCCTCACGTCCATTCACGTCCCCGGCGGCATGTTCATCCACTCGGCCGTTGGCCTGGCACCGCAGGCATACCTGTTGATGTTCGAGGGCATTGGCGGACTCGTTGTGTGGGCGGGTCGGCGCCGTTCCGGTTGGGATCCAGCGCCGGCTGGGCGGCGGCTCTTCACCGCGGCGGTGGCCGTTGGGTTCGCCGCGGCCATCGTCGGATCGCAGATCGTGCACCAAGGGTGGAGTGCGACACGGGAGCGGATGACAGCCGTGGCGAGCGCGCTCGATGCCGCCGCGGTTCCCGCGACCGACCGCATCATGTCGTTTGACGCATCCGGCACCCGCTACTGGACAGGGCGCGGCGGCGTTGTGCTTGTGAACGACCCGATCGCCACGGTCAAGGACGTGGCCGTCGCCTACAACATCCGCTGGCTGGTGCTGGAGTTGGGCCAGAGCGTCCCGGCTGCGGCTCCGATCCTGGCGGGCGGGCCGCTGCCGGGCTGGCTGGGACCGCCGATCCTTGACCGGGCCGACGTCAAGCTTTATCCAGTGTGCACGACGGCCGGCGATGCCCGCTGTGCGGTGGCATTGCAGAGGTTGACCCAGGTCGCCCGGACGGTTGCGCCGTGACCCGGCGCGAGATCTGGCTGACGACGCTGGTCATCTTCCTGATCGCGCTGGGCGTCCGCGCCGCAGCCTGTGCGGCGACCGGCTTTCCAAGGCCCGAGGACAGCGCCTACTACGTCGGTGCGGCTCGCAACCTGGTTGAAGGCCGCGGGCTTGTCACCGACGCCTTGTGGAGCTACATCACGCCGCCCCTGGTCTTCCCGCGACCGGCCTTCGAGGTCTGGCTGCCGCTGCCGTCGCTGCTGGCGGCCATCCCGCTGGCGCTGATGACGGCAGCCCGCCCAATTCCGCTCGAGACTGCGCTCCGCGCCGCCCAGGTGACGAGCTGTCTGCTTGGAGCCCTGTTGGCGGTCCTGGCCTGGCGGCTTGGCCTGGACGTCGCACAGGAGCGGCGGCTGGCCGACGGGCGGGCACGGATGCTGGCGCTTGGCGCTGGGCTCACGACGGCTGTGTACCTGCCGCTGGTCCTCCACGCCACGGCCCCCGACTCCACGACGGTGTTTGGCGTGTTGGCCGTTGGCGCATGCCTGCTGGCCAACCGGATCCTGCGCAACCCGCGCGGCGCCTCGGCACGTGACCCGCGGCTGTGGGGGCTGGGACTGCTGCTTGGCGCTGCCGCCCTGACGCGCAACGAGGCCGTCTGGATGGCCCTCGTGTGGGCCTGGCTCGCGTTGCGTCTGCCGGACGCGTCGCGAGCGGTCCGCGTCCGGCTGGTTGCCGTCGTGGCCGTCGTGAGCCTGGCTGTGTTTGCGCCGTGGGCCGTCCGCGACTGGCTGGTCTTCGGCAACCCGCTGCCGGGTCAAGCGCTCGCCAACGCGCTCTCCGTCACCGGTTTCGACATCTTCGCTTGGCAGGACCCACCCACACTCAGCCGATACTTGGCTGTCGGCCCGGCTCGGCTGGCGGAGATGCGGGTTGAGGGCCTCGGCCACAACTTGCTCAACGTGCTGCTCGCGCTGGGGCTGCCGCTGTCCGCGCTTGGCCTCGCGGCTCTCCCGTGGCAGACGCGCGACCGAGCGATCCGCCCGCTGCTGCTGCTGGGGGTCATCACCTTCTCCGTGACAAGCCTCTTCTTTCCCGTAGCCACCACGTGGGGCACCTTCCTGCACGCCGCAGCTCCTGTGCACGTGCTGCTGATCATCGCCGCGGTCTGCGCGCTCGACGGCGGGCTCGCCCGGCTCACACGGCGCCTGGGCTGGACGAAGCAGGTCGCGTGGATTGGCGTGGTCGCAGCCGTTGGCGCCTCGGCGGTGTTCTCGGCTGCGCTCCTGCCGGCAACAGCGCAACAGGCAGCGTCCACAACACGGACGTACGCGGTGCTCGGCCAGGACCTGCGCGCGCTTGGCGCGCCGCTGGGGCTGGGCAGCGACAGCGCGCCGCTGATCACGGACTTCCCGATCTGGGCGGCCGAGGCGCTGCGCACGCGTGCCTTGGGGCTGCCGGATGAGTCGCCCGCGTCGGTTGCGGATCTGGCCAAACGGTTCGGCGCCCATTGGCTGGTGCTGGTGGGACCCGACCACGGCCGCTGGCCGCAGGTGCTCGACACCAGTGTCCCGGGCGCTGCGTGCTTCACGCTCACCCCGCTGCCGACACCCGCAGACCCGGCCGACGCCGCAGCCATGGACGGCGTCCGTCTGTACAAGATCGGCTGCCCCGCGAGCGCTGCGACACCGTGAGCCGCCCCTGACGCGAAACCTCGTCGTGCGTGTCTCGCAGCAGATCGCCTGCGGCGGCTACACTCGACCCACATGGACGAGCCCCAAAGCGAGCCATCCGGATCCGCATTTGACCAGCTCCACGCCGCGGCGGCAGAAACGCTGACCCAAGCGGCAAATTCGCTGCGCTCGGTGCGCGAGCTGTACCGCCAGGCCTACCTTGAAGACCTCGGCCGCTGGCAGGCGGTGGGCGATGAAGTTTCCATGCTCGAGCACGTGGTGGCCGCCCCGGCCGACGTCGACGGGCGGGGATCCGAGACCTTTGACGCGACGACTGCCGACATCCGTCTGCGCGCCCTGCGCCAGGAGGTGCAGCAAGCGCGCGCCGACGTGAGCCTCCATGAGGCGGAGTTGTCGCGGATTGAGCTGGCCCTGCGCAACATCGAGAGCACCTGGCTGTTCTTGGAGCGCGGCGACGCCACCCTGATCTCGGAGCCGGCCACACCGGCGGTGCAGACCGAGTTCCAGATGCGGATCCTGGAGGCGCAGGAGGCGGAGCGGTCCCGGCTCGCCCAGGAGGTCCACGACGGGCCGGCACAGGCACTGAGCAACGCGATCTTCTCCGTGGAGTTCATCGACCGCATCTTCGAGTCGGATCCCCGCATGGCCCGGTCCGAACTCCGTCTCCTCCGGGGGCTGCTGCGCCGCGAGCTGGGCGACGTCCGGAGCTTCGTAGGCCAGCTCCGGCCGCCGGTGCTGGTGGAGCTTGGGCTCAATGGCTCGCTGCAGGACGCCGTGGACACACAGTCAAGCCTGTCTGGACTGGTCATCGAGACCGATCTGCAGGGACCATCAGACGTGCTGGCGGAGACGGCGCAAACTGCTGTTCTGCGGATCATGCAAGAAGCACTGCAGAATGTGCGCAAACATGCAGGCGCCGTCAACGTCTGGGTCGCCACCAGGCGAGACGGAGACATCTGGATCCTCGAGGTCCGGGACGATGGACGCGGGTTTGACATAGGGTCGGTCGCGGTTCGCGGCCGGCGGAATTTTGGGCTCCAGTTCATGCGGGAACGGGCCCAGCTCATTGGGGCGCGACTCGAGTTCGAGTCGAAGCCCGAGGCAGGGACGGTCGTACGGCTTGCGATCCCGCTGCCGCACAAGGAGAGCGGATGACCGACTATCAAGGCACCGAGCGGCGCGCAGCCAGCTCGGAGCGCAGATCCACCGGCCAGTCGTTGGAGCGCATCCGTGTGCTCATCGTGGATGACCACGCCCTGTTCCGCGTCGGGATCCGGCAGATCCTCGAGCGGGAGCCTGACATCGAGGTTGTCGCAGAGGCTGACGACACCCGGACGGCGCTGGACGCCGCGTTTGCCACCAGTCCCGACGTGATCCTCATGGACCTGTCGCTGCCCGCCCCGGGCGGGATCGACGCCACCCAGCGGATCAAGCGCGAGCTGCCGGCCACCGGCATTATCGTCCTCTCCACCGAGGAGAACGAGGACTCGCTGTTTGAGGCCATCAAGGCCGGCGCGGCAGCGTTCATCCTCAAGGACGTCGATCCGGACGACTTGGTGCTGATCATCCGGCGCGTCGTTGGCGGCGAGTACCTGATCAACGACAAGGTGTTCAGCCGTCCGTCTGTCGCGTCGCGCGTGCTCAAGGAGTTCCGCGAGCTTGCGGTCTACGGCCAGGAGGCCGCCCCAATCTTCGCGCCGCTGTCGCCCCGCGAAGTGGAGATCCTTGACAACATCGCCCAAGGCATGACCAACAAGCAGGTCGCCTACGCGCTGTCGATCAGCGAGCAGACTGTCAAGAACCACATGAGCTCCATCCTGCGCAAGCTGTCCGTGAACGACCGGACCCAAGCCGTGGTGTACGCAATGCGCCAGGGCTGGATCCGGATGCCCGAGGACTGAGCGCGCCTCGCAAGGTCCTGAGTACCCATGACTGACGACGCGACGGATCCGATCGCCGAGACCGGCGAGTCCATTGCCGCACGCCTCGATGCCGAGGTGGTGCGCCTTGACAGCGAGCTTGCCGAGATCGACTTGCTCGTCGGGCAGGCGAAGGCCGAGTCGGCGCGCCATGAGCAGAAGCGAGCGCAGGCCGCCGAGCGCTCAAGCGCGCAAGGGACGAACCGCAGCGGGGCAGAGGTTGCCGAGTCCATGAGCCAGGTCATGACCCTGACCCGCCGGTCGCTGATGATGGAGGCACAGGTGGAGCTGCTCGACGCGAAGCGTCGGGCCACCGCGCGCCACCGTTCGGCGATGGAGGACCTCGCCGAAGCGGTGGTCGGCCTCGGCACGCTCCCGGTCGTTGAGCCGCCGGCCGTCGTTGCGGCGCCTGAGCCTGCAGTCCCGAGCGGTGCTCAGGCGCAGCCGTCGCTCGCCCGTGTGGTCCTGGCGGCGCAGGAGGAGCTCCGGCGCGACATCGCCCGGGCCATGCACGACGGACCCGCCCAGTCCCTCACCAACATCATGCTGCAGGCGCAGGTCGTGGAGCGCCTGATGGACCGCAGCCCTGCTGACGCC
>JANYAA010000267.1 GCA_025355255.1 Chloroflexota bacterium
CCCTCGAGGGGCAGCACGGGCGTGGGCGCGGACATCGGCGTCTCCCTCACCGGTCAGCCGGCGGCTGTGCCGGATGCCACCTGGACGAGCGGCAGGCAGGCAGGCCCCACGGGGTCAAACGACTTGTACGTGAGGACAAACTCCTGATGGCCCATCTGCTCGCTTGCGGTCTGGCGCCCGTCAGCCACCTCGCGGACCAGCGCGATGATCTCGTCGCCCACTTCGGCCAGCGTGCCCAGTCCCCGGATGACCCTCCCGGCATTCACGTCCATGTCGTCGGCCATCCGGTCGTACGTCTCGGGGTTCGCGCACACCTTGACGATGGGTGCGATCGCCGAGCCCACAACGGAGCCGCGGCCAGTGGTGAACAGGATCAGGTGCGCCCCGCAGGCCATCAGCTCGGCAGCTTCGGCGTTGTCATTGATGTTGGGGAAGCCCCAGCGCACCTCGCCGTCGGGGATGACGTCAAGCAGGTAGCAGCCGGGGTGCGCGGGGATGTCGCCGGGCTTCACGACCCCCACGATGGGCCCGTGGCCGCTCTTGGCGTACGCCCCAAGCGACTTCTCCTCAATCGTGGTGAGCCCGCCCTCGGCGTTGCCCGCGGCAAAGCTGCCGTGGCCGAGGACCTTGTAGTACGCCTCAGCCTTCTGCACTGCGGCAATCAGCTCCTGGCCAAGCTCGGGGGTGACGGCCCGCTCGGCCATGCGGTATTCGCAACCGATGAGCTCGCCGGTCTCCTCAAAGATCACCGTTGCGCCGGCCGCAGCCATGCGGTCGAAAGCGATGCCGACTGCCGGGTTGGCAGTGATGCCGCTGGTGCTGTCGGAGCCGCCGCAGATGGTGCCCACCACGAGGTCGCCCAGGCTGATGGGCACGCGGGCGACGGAGCGGATCTGCTCGCGCGCCGCCGTTACCCAGGCGCGCCCGGCCTCAATCGTCGCGCGCGTCCCGCCCTCCTGCTGCACCACAAGGGTGTGGACGGGCCGGCCGGTGTGCGCGACCCGCCGCGCCAGCTCGGCCCGGTCGAAGCCCTCGCAGCCCAAAGACACGATCAGGACCGCTCCCACGTTGGGGTGCGTCGCGAGGCGCTCCAGCATCATGGCGGCGTAGTCGTTGGGGTAGCAGCCCCCGAAGCCGATGACGTGGACGTCGTCCTCGAGACCGGCCGCGATACGCGTGGCGACGTGGTGCGAGCACTCGACGGTGTAGATGACGGCGACGACGTTCCGGATGCCCTTCCGGCCGTCAGACCGCAGATAGCCCTGCATCGCGTTCAGGCCTCCCCTCGCGCATGCGTGCGCATGTACAGGCTCTCGAGGTTGTGGGTATGGACCAGCTCGCCGCGGGCGACGGCGCTTGTCGTCCGCCCGATGGGCATGCCGTAGCGGATCGCCACAGTCCCTGAGGGGAGATCGTCCGCGGCCACCTTGAAGCCCAGCGGCAGCGGCACCGGCGACACGATGGCCTCGTTGCCGATTCGGTAGGGGTCGCCCGCGGGAATGATCGCGGTGACGATCAGAACGTTGTCCCCATCAGCGAGCCGCAGCAGCCGAGGGTCGAGTTCCACGCCCGGGTCTACAGGACGTGCCATCGGTCCCACACCTCCCGCAGGCTGGCGCCGCTGAGGAGCTCTTGTAGCACCGAGCGCTCGGCTGTTGCCCGGTCCATGGCGCGCCGGAGGACCTCTGGCTCGACAGCGCGCGGGACGACCACCACCCCGTCATCATCCGCGAGGACCAGGTCCCCAGGAGCAACGAGCACGCCGCCGCAGCGAACCGTTCCGCCCGCCGCAACCACGCGCATCCGGCCGCGGAAGTCGATAGGCCGTGACGCGGGCGCAAAGACGTCGAAGCCCACCGCCAAGATCTTGGACACGTCGCGCACCGGGCCATCGCAGACGGCGCCCACGGCCCCGTGGCCCTTCGCCGAGGCGGAGAACAGCTCCCCCCAATACGCCGTCCGGGCGTCGGGCCCGGTTGCGATGACGGCCACCGAGCTCGGTTCGAGGCTGTCGATGAACGCCATGGCGTCTCCGTAGGGATCACCGAAATCGGTCTCGCTTGGCGCAAACTCCACCGTTCTGGCCCGTCCTGCGACCCTTGCCCCAGGGCGGACAGCTCCGATCCCGGCGGTCATGACCTGATTGCGAACGCCCACGCTGTCGCACGAGTCCGAGAGGATTGCGGTTGAGAGGAGCGCGGCGATCTCGGGCGTCAGATCCTCAAACAACATCGACAGAGGTTGAACATTCGTTTGCTCAGTCATGTGCGGCAGTATAGCCACCCCGCGACCGAGCGCATAGCGTGAGCGGAGGAGCGTCAGGGCCAATTGGTGCGGAACGGTTGCGGCGGAAGTTATATCGTTACCACCGAGCGTGTTTATCGTTACCACGTTGACATGCATACGGGCGGACCGTACGCTGCCCGTGTTGCGGCGCCTTGGCGTCAGCCGGCGTCACCAGTGGCAAGCGGCCACCAGTTTGGAGGAGCTTTTCATGAGTTCGCTGTCCAGGCATCAGGTCCTGGCCCGTCTCCTCGCAGGATCCGTGGCGGCGATGCTGCTGGTCAGCGCGTGCTCCGGGTCAACGACGCCCGCGACCAAGGCCCCCGGCGCCAGCGCGTCCGGAGCCCCGGCAGGCGGCCAGGAGGATCCCAAGGCCACCGACTCCGGCGGCAAGATCATGGTCTGGGTTGACGCTCCGCGCCAGCCCGCCGCCGAGGCCTTCCAGAAGGCGTACCCGGATATCCCGATCGAGATCAATGCGATCGCCGGCAACGTCGGCAGCACAGACCTCCAGCAGAAGTTCGCGCTGTTCAACCAGGCCGGCAGCGGCTGGCCGGACGCGATCTTCTTCCCGTCCAACGACGACATCGCCTGGGCCACCAGCGCGAAGATCAACTACGCGCGTGATCTGAGCGGCATCCTCAAGGACTACCTTTCCGGCTACACGGCGGCCAACAACGCGCCGTGCAACATCGACAACACGGTCCGCTGCGCCCGCAACGACTCGGCGCCGGACGTGTTCTGGTACAACGCCAAGCTGTTCAAGGATTGGGGCTACACCCCGCCGACGACATGGGAGGACTACCAGACCCTCGGCATCAAGATCGCCACCGAGCATCCGGGCTACGTCTCGGGCTTCCTCGGCGATGCCTATGCGCCTGACCGCTACCTCTGGGCCAGCGGCTGCCCCACCAACGATCGTCTCTCCGAGACCAAGGCCCACATCAACACCAGCGACCCGCTGTGCAAGCGCGTCGTGGACCTCATCGACAAGATGGTCGCCGCGAAGGCGCTCAGCCCTGTCGGCATCTTCGACCCCAACGCCGCGCAAGTCGGCCCCAAGCTCGCCATGAGCCCGGGCGCAGTGTGGTGGGGCAACTACCTGTTCCGCGACACCTGGAAGATCCCGGCCGGCCAGATGACGGCCACCGCGCCGATCCACTGGTCGAGCGAGAACCCGGGCTTCACCGGCGACGAGGGCGGCGGCCTCTGGGGCGTGTCGTCCCACATCAAGGGCAAGCAGCTTGACAACACCCTGACCTTCATCAAGTTCGTCACCAGCGATCCCCGCTGGCAGGTCGAGCTCTCGACGGGCCTCCCGGCCTACACCGCTCCCCAGCAGGCCTGGCTGGACAAGGGCGCGAAGGACGGCTACTTCAACGACTATCCCACCACGGCGGCCGCGATGGTCGCAGCGGGCAACGCGGTCCGCGGCAACCACTACTACATGCTCTACAACACCGGCGGCATCTGGAGCAAGACCGTCACGCCGGTGCTCACCAGCGGCAAGGACCTCTCTGCGGCCTGGGACGCCTTCGGGACCCAGCTCGTGAACGAGGCCAAGACCTTCGGCTACGAGGTTGTGGCAACCGGGAACTAATCCCGGGCGACGTCGTCGCAGCCATCCCTCGCGAAGTCCAGTTGTCTAGACTGATGGAGGGGAGCCGGGTCGCCGACTCCCCTCCATCTCCACATCTCGCGTCACGCACGGTGAACCACCGCCACGTCCACCGGGCAACGCCTGAGCAAGTCAGACGCCCCTCCAATCCCAGCCACGTCGGCACGTGTACACGCAGGATCCCATGACCGCAACGATGATCGGCGAACCCGCAATCGCGCGACCGGCCCCGCGCAGGCGCCGGTTCGGACTGCCCGGTACGGAGTCACGCGGGGCCGCCATCCTGGTGATGCCCTTCGTCCTGCTCCTGATCGTCGCGGGGATCATCCCGACCGGGTACGCCCTCATTCAGAGCCTGCAGGCTGCTCAGGGCTTCGGGTTTGACAACTTCGCGCGGATCGTCGGCGACTTCCGGTTTGTGGACACGTTCCTCCACATCTTCCTGACCCTGCTCGTGTGGCTGCCGATCATGATGGTCGGTGTCGTGGGCCTGTCCCTGCTCGTGTACTCGAGCCCGGGGCGCTTCGGGTCGACGATGCGATTTTTCTACTACATCCCGGGCGCCCTGGCGGGCGTCGCCAACTTCATGCTCTGGCTGTTCATCCTCAACCCCGGCCAGAGCCCCATCGACTTCCTCTGGAACGGGTTTGGCTTCACCACGCTGAACCAGGTGGCCCAGCCGGGCCAGCTGCCGATCATCTTGGCGGCGATGCTGTTCTTCCAGGGTGCCGGCACCTGGCTCGTGATCGTCAATGGCGGCCTCAACGGCATCCCGGACGAGGTCCTCGAGGCAGCCGTGGTGGATGGCGCGGGCCCTGTCGCCATGGCCTGGACGATCATGCTGCCGATCATTCGCCCTTGGCTCGGCTACATGCTCCTGCTCAACGTCGCCTATGGGTTCCAGCTGTTTATCGAGCCCCTGGTCATGAGCCAGGTCACGCACGGCCAGATCTCCCCCCAGTGGAGCCCCAACCAGCTGAGCTACACCTATGCGTACCAGATCCTGGACACAGGTGCCGCCGCAGCGATGTCCGTGATCCTGCTCCTGATCTCGCTGGGCCTCGGCCTGTGGATCGTCCTCCGCAGCGGCCTGTTCTCTGATGAGCGCTGAGGGAGTCAGGCCATGAGCAATTCGCGCAAGAGCTCTGGGTCGCGGCACGCGGCCACCTCGCGCTGGACCCCGTCGCGGGCAGGTCGCGTCGGAACGATGTCGGCCGCCGCGTTCATCTTTGCCGTTCCTATCCTGACCTTCATCCTCATGGGTTTCCGCCAGGAGAACAGCACGGGGCAGGTGCCCGGCGGGATCTTCTCAATCTTGGGCCTGTCGCTCGAGAACGCGAAGCGCAACCTCGACGTCGTCATGTCGTACAACCACGGCATCTTCGTGACTTGGATGCAGAACTCCCTGATCGTCGGGGTCGGCGGCACCCTCCTCGCCGTGCTCACGGCGCTCCCCGCGGGCTACGCCCTTGCGAAGCTGCGCTTCAACGGTCGCCGGGTGCTCCGGTTCATCACGCTCCTCACGATGGTGATGCCCAACACCGTGCTCGTCATCCCGCTCTTCCTCGAGGTCAGCGCCATCGGCGGCATCGGCAAGCTGTGGCCCGTGATCGTGATCATGGGCTTCTACCCCTTCGGCGTGTACCTCTCGTACATCCACTTCCTCACGACCCTGCCGCGCGAGTTGGTGGAGGCCGCACGACTAGACGGCCTGTCCGAAGTGATGGTCTTCCTCCGCATCGCCCTCCCGGTCTCCAAGCAGGCGGTGGCCCTAGTCATCTTCTTCAGCTTCGTGGCGAACTGGACCAACTACTTCCTGCCGCTGGTGCTGTTGCCGCTCTCGGAGCAGGGAACGGTGACGCTTGGCCTGCAGCAGCTGATCGGCTCAAGCCCGCTGTTCGACCCCACAATGTCTGCCGGCCTGACCACGAAGCTGTATATGCCCCAGCTGGCCCTGGCAACGACGATCATGATCGTTCCGGTGCTGGCGGTGTTCATCGGCGCACAGCGGTTCCTGATGCGGGGCGCCGTCGTGGGGGCCGTGAAGGGCTGAGGCCGTCGACGCCCGAGGGCCATCCCGCGGTCGCCGTCGAGCCCGGCTAGAGTACGGAGTGTCCGGGCGGTCAGCTGGCCAACACGCCCTCACCTCGAGTTGGAGCCTGAGCCCACAATGCCTCCCGCAACCCGCCGCGACCCGTCGGCCGCTCGGGCGCGCGTCACGCTGTCGGACGTCGCCCGCTATGTGGGCGTGTCGGTGTCCGTCGTGTCCCGCGAGCTCAACGGCGACCCTGCGCTCCGAGCGCGGCCTGAGACACGGCGCCGTATCCACGCCGCCGCCAAGACGCTGGGCTACGCACCCAACCACGCGGCGCGGTCGCTCCGGCTGTCGCGGGCCTTCGCGATCGGCGTCATCGTCCCCGAGCTGACCAACGCGATCTACGACGGCCTCATCCGCGGGATCGACGACGCGGCGGACGCGCTGGGCTACCAGGTTCTCATGGGCCGCACGGAGCGCATTGAGCCCGGCGCCGACTTCCTGCACAGGCTCGTGGGGGAAGGCCGCGTGGACGGGTTCCTGGTCCAGCGCAAGGACGAGACGGACTTCCACGACTTCGCCCACCTGATTGAGGCCGCCGCCCCCATCGTCCTGATCAACTCCCGCGGTTCACGCCGCGGGTCCGTGGTGCTGGACGACGCTGCCGGTGCACGGGCGGCGGCGGAGCACCTCCTCGACCTCGGTCACCGCGACATCGCGCTCATCGGTGGCGACATCCACAGCTACACGGGCCGCGCCCGCGAGCGGGGCTTTGTCGAGGCGATCAACGCGGCCGGCATGCGTCGCCGGTCCGCCTGGATCCTCCACTCCGGGTACAGCCCCGAGGCGGGCAGGCTCGCCGTCCACGAGCTGTGCGCGGCCGGTGGACGCCGTCCGACGGGCGTCGTCGTCGCGAACATGAATGCGGCAATGGGCGCCCTGCTCGGCGCCCGCGAGATCGGCCTGCGAGTTCCCGAGCAGCTGTCGGTGGTGGCTATCCACGATGCCTGGATTGCGGACTATGCGTGGCCGCCGCTCACGACGGTCCGGATGCCCCAATACCAGCTTGCCTACGAGGCGATGCGGCTCCTGCACCTGCGCCTCGCCGGGGAGCGACCACAGGACGTCACCATCACGGAGCCGGCTCCCCTGCTCGTTCGGCGCGAGTCAACGGCACCACCGCCCAAGCGGCTCGCGCGGGGCCGGGCGCCGTCCGGGGAGTCGGGCGACGCGGCACCGGGCGGCGCAATCGGGGGCGGGACACCGGGGTCCTAAGCTCGGGAGGGCTGGACCCTGCGGCTTAGACGGTGAGGCCCTGCTGCTCCGGCACGAGGCGGCCTTGGTCCCGCAAACGGGTGAACAGGTCGATCGTCCGGCCGATGCCATCCGCGATTGGCGTCACCGGCACTGGGCCGATGGCGGCAAGCGCGTCCGCGGCGATCTCCTCGGGGAACGGCAGCGGGGCGCCCTCAATGGTGAGCAGGTCGCCCGCGCCCGGGATCCGGGCGTCGATCTCCGCCACGAAGTCCCGCAGGTCCACGAGGCTGCCGCCGAGGTTGAACTGATGCGCGCCGCGCAGCTCGCTGCGACTGGCCACGATCAGCGTGCGGGCGACATCATCCGCGTATTGGAACAGCGTCCGCCCCGAGAATCCGATCGTCGCGCGCCGCCCCAGGACGGCCGCCACGATGGCCTTGGTGGGCGAGCTTGTCATGCCTTGATCGCGCCCTGGCCCGTACACGGTCATCGGGCGCAGGCCGATGCTCGACACGCCGTTCTCCGCCCAGTACACGCGTGCCGTGCCCTCGTTGGCCTGCTTGTACACCCCGTAATGGTTCCCGGGATGCGCGGTAGCATCGTTCTCGAGGCGGTTGGTCCCTGGATCCGCGTCGGCTGCGTCAAACATGCCCACGGACCCCGTGTAGACCACCTTGCCGATCCGCTCGGGTCGGCGGCGCACGGCCTCAAAGATGTTGACGGTGCCGAGCACGTTGACGCGGGCCCCCAGGGGCGGGTCCGCGCGGCAGAACGGGACCTGAAGCGCCGCTAGGTGGATGATGTTGGTGATCCCGTGCTTGTCGAGGGCGCGCTCCACGGACGCGAGCTCCGTGATGTCGCCCGGCTCCAACACGATCCGGCCGAACTCCTCATCGGTGGCGATCTGGCGGATACGCCGCGGGTCGGTTGCCTGATCGAAGGTCACCACGTGGGTCCCCTCCGCGGCGAGGTTGCGCACGGTCCAGGCGCCGATGCAGCCCAGGGCGCCGGTGACCAGGAACCGCTCGTCGCGCCGGTCGGTGGCCTCCTGTGAGTGTTCCATCGGGTCAGACCTCCGTGGCCGGCTGCGTCCGGCAAGTGTTCACGAGCTCGCCGAGGCCCTCGATGGCGACGGTGACGACGTCGCCATCGCCCAGCAGGCGAGGCGGCTTGCGGAAGATGCCCACGCCGCCCGGCGTCCCGGTTGCGATGACGTCGCCCGGCTCCAGGGTGAAGGCCTGCGAGCAGTGGCTGATGATCTGGCGGACACCGTAGAACATGGACGAGGTCCGATCATGCTGGAGCATCTCCCCGTTCACCAGGCACGAGATCTCAAGGTTGTCCGGGTCGCTCAGCGCATCGCCAGTCACGAGCGCCGGTCCCATGGGGCAGAAGGTGTCGAGGGACTTGCCCCGGACCCATTGGCCGTCCCCAAACTGGAGGTCCCGGGCGCTGACGTCGTTGAGGCACGTGTACCCCAAGACAACATCGAGCGCGTCCTCTTCGGAGACCCGGCGGGCGCGGCGGCCGATCACCACTGCAAGCTCGGCCTCGTAGTCAACCTGGCTGGTCATCGCCGGGTCCCAGCGGATCTCGGCGCCCGGTCCCACCACCGAGCTTGGGAACTTGGCGAAGATCAGCGGCGAGGGCGGCGGAACTGCACCGTCCTCGGTGACATGGTCGGCGTAGTTGCGTCCGATCGCGACGATCTTGCCCGGGCGCGGGACTGGCGCCAGCAGCGTCACGTCCGCCAGGAGGAACCCCTCGGCCGCGATCCTGCCCGACGCCGCCGCGACACGGAGGGGCGCGAGCCAGCGGTCCACGTCGCGCAACAGGTCCTCGATCGTGGCGGGGCCGTCTGGGATCAGCACCGACGCCGCGAGGGCGCGTTCGCCGTCGGCGATTCCCAGCTGCTCG
>JANYAA010000199.1 GCA_025355255.1 Chloroflexota bacterium
CGCGGCGGCGGGCGCCGGAGATGGTGGGCATCCGCGGATCGTCCCAGCTGCGCACGTGGCCCTCGTTGACCAGCCGCAGCAGGACGCGCTTGGAGAGCACGGTGTGCGTGAGGTTGAGGCGGGCGAACTCGTACTGGTGCGGGGTGGACGGGACTGGCAGGTTCTCGATGAGCCAGTCGTACAGCGGCCTGTGGACCTCAAACTCGAGCGTGCAGATGGAGTGGGTGATCCCCTCAATCGCGTCGGACTGGCCGTGCGCGAAGTCGTACGTGGGGTAGACACACCATGCGTCGCCCGTCCGCGGGTGGGTGGCGTGGACGATGCGGTAGATGACTGGGTCACGCAGGTTGATATTGGGCGCTGCCATGTCGATGCGGGCGCGGACCACCCGTGCGCCGTTGGGGAACTCGCCGGCTCGCATCCGGGCGAACAGGTCCAGGCTGTCCTCTACAGGCCGGTCGCGCCAGGGCGAGTTGCGCCCGGGCTCCGTGAGCGTCCCGCGGTACTCCCGGATCTCGTCGGCGGTCAGGTCATCCACATAGGCGAGCCCACGCTCGATGAGCGTCACGGCCCACGCATAGAGCTGCTCAAAGTAGTCCGACGCGTAGTAGAGGTGCTCACCCCAGTCAAAGCCCAGCCAGCGGACATCCGCCTTAATGGCGTCGATGTACTCCTGCTCCTCCTTGACGGGGTTGGTGTCGTCAAAACGGAGGTGGCAGCGGCCGCCGAACTCGGCGGCGATGCCGAAGTTGAGGCAGATGGACTTGGCGTGGCCGATGTGGAGGTAGCCGTTGGGCTCCGGCGGGAAGCGCGTGGCCACCGTCTTGACGCGGCCGGCGCGCACGTCCGCGGCGACGATGTCGCGGATGAAGTCGCTCCGCTCGGGAGAGGGAGTCGTGAGGGTCTCGATGCTCATGGCCGGCGCCTCCGTCAACGCAGAAGGGAGGAGACGCAGCGCGGCGGTGCACCACACACCCCTTGGGGAGTTGGCTGGCGCGCTAGGATTCGAACCTAGAACCCCCTGATCCAGAGTCAGGTGCCATACCATTAGGCCACGCGCCAGCGACCGTCGCGCATTCTACCGGATGGCACCGCGAGTAGGCGACCGGCGGTCAGGCGGGCTCCACAACCGGCAAGCCCTCGCGCTCTGCTGCCAGCGCCAGACGTGCGTCCAGCGTGACGAACGTCAGCGACCTGGGCTCGCCGTCGGCGGCGACGATCGCCGCCGCGAGTTGCAAACCGTCGGTTCGATCTCCTGCCAACAGGAGCTGGCCGCCAGCGGTCTCCTTGCGCACGATCGATCCTGCGCAAGAATAGGCTCACGGCTCACCCGATGAGCCATCGCGCGCACGCCGGCACGTTCGACCCACCCCATGGGCCATCCGGATTTCGGGGAGCCCGCCTGGGGACGAACGCGGCTTGCCGGGACCCGGATGGCTCACCGGGTGGCCCCGAGCGCTGGATGACTCGCCGGGTGAGCCGCGGCGCGGCGCGAGAAGCCCGCCAAGCCACCATAGCTGCGCCGTTCCGCCGGAGCCGCCGATCAATACCCGGAGCGGGCCAGCCCGTCGGCCAGCGCTTCAGCGAGGAAGCGGGTGAGCTGGTCCCACTCGATGAGGAACGCGTCGTGCCCCTTGGAGGACGCAATCTCGCGGTACACGGCGTCCACGCCGGCGCCCGCAGCGGCGTCCACGAGCGCCCGGACCTGATCGGGCCCAAACAGGATGTCGCCCTCGATGCCGATGCCGGTCACCGCCGTCCCCGTGGACTCCAGCACGCGGAAGGCGGCGTGCAGGCCACCTCGCCCCCGCCCGACGTCATGGCCGTCCATGACGCGCACAAGCGTCCGGTACGTGTCCGGGTCAAAGCGGCCCAGGATCTTGCCGCCCTGATAGTCCAAATACGACGCGACAGAGAATCGGCCGTCGGGCTCCACCTGCCGCCCGAAGCGGCCGTCAAAGTCGGCCTCGGAGCGGTACGTGGTCATGGCGAGCTGGCGGGCAAGCGCAAGGCCTCGCTCGCCCATCGCGTCGAGCAGCTCCAGCTGGATGTGGTTCCAGGCGAGGGCCATGGCGCCGGTGGCGGCCGGAGCGCCAAGGACCGCGAGGTGGCCAACCGCCAGCGGCCGCGCCAGGGCGACCTCTTGGGCAACCATCCCGCCGAGCGACCCGCCGGCGACCAGCGCAAACCGCTCGATGCCCAGCCGGTCCGCGAGCGCCCACAGCGCGGCCGCCTCATCACGAGCCGTGGGCTGCGGAAAGGCGGCGCCAAACGCTGCGCCAGTGACGGGATCAACCGATGTGGGCCCGGTGGAGCCGTATCGGCCGCCAAGCAGGTTGGCGCACAGGATGCCGACGAGGTTGGTATCGAGAGCCAGCCCCGGCCCAATGACCGGCTCCCACCAGTCGCCAGCGGCATCCGCGGAACCGGTGAGCGCGTGGATCACGAGGATTTGCGGCGCATCCGGCCCCGGGCCATCGTGCCGGTACGCCAGCGTGACGTTGAGCGCGGCGCCGTTCTCGATGTTGATCACCCCGAGATCGGCTGCTTCCAGACGCCCGGTGCCAAGCGGCGGCCGAGCGGTGGAGGTTGTCGTGGAGACGGGCGGGGACTCGCCGGCCGGCGCAACACCAGCGCTGGCGAGCCCCTCGATACCTGCGGCGTCGGTGGGGATGTCGAAGGCGGATCCCAGCGAGCTGTCGCCCTCCGGGCTGCGAGTTGCGTCCGACGACATCGTCGTTCTCAGGAGGCGGCTGCGGCGAGCGCCTGGTCGAGGTCGGCCAGGATGTCGTCGATGTGCTCGATGCCGATCGAGAGCCGGATCAGGTCCTCGGTGACGCCCGTGGTGACCTGCTCCTCAGCGGTGAGCTGCTGGTGCGTGGTGGAGGCCGGGTGGATGATCAGGCTCTTCGCGTCGCCCACGTTCGCCAGCAGGCTGAACAGCTTGACGTTGTCGATGAGCTTGCGGCCGGCGTCAACACCGCCCTTGATCCCGAACGTGATCATCCCGCCGAAGCCGCCCTTGAGGGTGCGCCTGGCCACATCGTGCGACGGGTGAGACGCGAGGCCCGGGTAGTTCACCCAGGCGATGTCGGGGCGGGCCTGCAGCCACTCGGCCACGGCGAGGGCGTTGGCGCTGTGGCGCTCGATGCGCAGCGGCAGGGTCTCGAGACCCTGGATCAGCTGCCAGGCGTTGAACGGCGAGAGCGCGGCGCCAAGGTCCCGCAGACCCACGACGCGGAGCTTGAGGATGAACGCCAGCGGGCCGAAGGCGCCGGTGTAGCTGACGCCGTGGTAGCTGGGATCCGGAGCGACGAAATCCTCGTGGAAGCGGGGGCTGGCCGCCCAGTCAAACTTGCCCGAGTCAACCACGACGCCGCCGATGACCGTGCCGTGACCGCCGATCCACTTGGTGGCCGAGTGGATGACGATGTCCGCGCCGTGCTCAAACGGGCGGGCGATGAGCGGGGCAAACGTGTTGTCCACGATGACCGGCACGCCAGCCTCATGCGCCACATCGGCGATCGCGCGGATGTCCGCGACGTCTAGGCGCGGGTTGCCGATGGTCTCGAGGTAGACCGCGCGGGTGTTGCCGTCGATCGCCGCGGCGTAGTTGGCGGCATCCGAGCCGTCCACAAACGTCGTGGTGATGCCCAGCTTGGGCAGCGTGTAGTGGAACAGGTTGTACGTGCCGCCGTACAGGCTGGAGCTGGCCACGATGTTCTGGCCGCTCCGGGCGAGGTTCAGGATCGCGAGCGTTTCGGCGGCCTGGCCTGACGCAAGACCCAAAGCTGCGACGCCGCCCTCAAGCGCGGCGACCCGCTGCTCGAAGACGTCGGTCGTCGGGTTCATGATCCGCGTGTAGATGTTCCCGAACTCCTGCAGCCCGAAGAGGCGCGCGGCATGCGCGGCGTCGTCGAAGACGTAGGAAGTGGTGGCGTAGATGGGGACGGCCCGCGCCTTGGTGGTGGGGTCGGGCGCCTGGCCGGCGTGGAGTGCCTGCGTCTCAGGGCGCAGGTTGCCGAGGCCGTTGGGGTCGAAGCTGCTCATGTCGGGTGTTCTCCGTTGCGTCCGTAGTGGGGCGGGTTGGCGTGTGTTCGTCGAGGGGGCCCAGTGGGGGTCTGTCTCGGCGGCTACCCGTCGTTTGTGCCGGAGAACAAAAGAACCGCGAACCACAGTGGTTCGCGGCCCCGGGACCTCGGTACCGAGATCCCCGCTGTCACTCGCTGGCTGTCAGCGCGCGGAGAACCCGGCACCCGTCTCCGAACGACGGGGCCGCCCACGCATGCACATCAGCCAGGAAACAGTGGTGTGAATCATCAGGACGCGGATGTTGCGGGAGGCGGGCCGTGTTCGTCAAGCGGCCCGCGGCGCCGCAACCGAAATGCAATCGAGAACGATGGTGTGGGTCCGGTGCACGGCATCTGACGCGTCCATGGGTGAAGACTTCAAGATCCCGCTCCCCACAGAGGCGGGATCTTGAAGAAGGGGCCGATTCTTGATGTTTCCGCGCACGGGGCGCACGGGATCATGAAGTCTTCATCGAGACCCGCGCGTGCTGCCGCGACGCCCTTCGCGAGCGCTTACGGGGCGGGCGTCGCGAGCGGCATCATGCCGCGACCCATGCCGCGACCCATGCCCTGGCCGCCCATGCCCTGGCCGGCGCCGCCGCCCATGAGCCTCCGCATCCAGCCGCGCCCGAGGCTCTGCAGCTCGGCCAAGGTGATCTTGCCGTCGGCCATCAGCGACGTGAGGGTCCGCAGCGGGCTGTCCGCGGGGAGCTGGTCGAGTTCGGCTCGCGTGATCTCGCCGTCAGCGAGGAACCCGCGGATCTGGGTCATCTCCGCCTGCCGCTCGGCACGGTGGGTGGTCAGGGCGTCCACGATGGCCGTCTTCTGGCCGGGCGTGATGGTGCCCTTGGTGACGAGCTCGTCCAGCACGCCGGTGAGGCCCGGGCCGACAAGCGGCTTGGTGCTGGCGGCGGGCGCTGGCGCGGGCGTGGCCTGGTCCGCGGCGGGTGCCGTCGGAGCGCTGGGTGTCGACGTCGCAGCGGTGGCCGCGAAGACGGCCCCTGCGCCGCCCACGAGGAGCAGCCCGGCGAGCGGGATGACGATGGCGGTTCTGCTGAGCTTCACGATGTGCCTCCGTGTGAGGGACGCGCCCGGGGGCGCTTGGTATGTCCCCATCCTCGGAGGCGCGCCTCAAGGCTGGCCGGGTGTGGCCTGTGAAGCGGCTGTGAGGATTGGCAGCTCGATGCCGAACGTGGCGCCGCCGCCCGGCGTGGCCTCGTGCCAGAGGCGGCCGCCCTGGGCGGCGACGATGGACGCAGCGATCGACCGGCCAAGCCCTGATCCGCCCATGCGGTCGCCTTCGCGGGCCCGCCCAGCATCGGCCCGATAGAAGCGGTCGAAGATGTGGGCGGCGGGCTCGGGCGGGATGCCGGGGCCGTGATCGATCAGGCGCAGCTCCGCCATGGCGCCCAAGCGCTGGA
>JANYAA010000317.1 GCA_025355255.1 Chloroflexota bacterium
CGAACCGAGCGGCGAGCTTGTGGCCCTTTGGGCTATCTGCGTTGGCAGCAGGGCCGAGGCCGGCGCGTCACTTGCACTCGGTTGCGGTGCACACGACGATGTGCGCCTGAGAAATCGTTGGCCGTGGTCATACGATCGTGCGGTCACGCACGGCTTATTCCGCGATAGCCGGCCTGATGACGGCCCCAGTCGATCGTTTCACCGTCCTTGCGCTGACGGCGGGAGCCGCTGCCGTCGTCGCCGGCTCGTTGGCCTACCACGCCGCCTTCCCCGTCAAAGTGGTGGTCGGGATCGGGATGATGACCGCAGGCCTCCTCTTGATCCGCGCGTTCCTCCGCACGTACGAGGGGGCCATCGTCCGAGCCCATCCCAAAGTGGTCGATCATCCAGAGTTGGGTGAAGTGGGCCGGTGGGCGATCTTCGGCGTCGCGTTGGTTGGCTACCCGCTGCTGCTCCGGGCGCTGCTGTTCGCCGGGATCGCGGCTGCTCAGGCGATCAACGGATAAGTCCTGTGTCGCCCGCCGCGTGCGCCCGATGCGACCTGCGGCCGGCAAACGCACCCGAGACCTGGAGCGCTTGACACTCTTCACGCTGTCCCATAATGTGAGTGAGCGCTCACATTACAATCCAGCGCACGAGGCAACGCATGGCCATCATCACCACCGCAGGGCTGACACGCCGCTTTGGGCCGATCACAGCCCTTGACGGGCTGACTCTCGAGTTGCCGAGTGCCGGCGTCATCGGCCTCGTCGGCCCAAACGGGTCCGGCAAGTCCACGCTCATCCGCACGCTGCTGGGCCTCATCCGGCCCACGGAAGGCACCGCCACCGTCCTCGGCTCACCCATCACCAACCCAGCCGAATACGCCGCACGCGTGGGTGTCCTGATCGAGAGCCCCGCATTTGTCGCCGGGCTGTCCGCACGCGCCAACCTCGCCTCGCTGGCAAGGCTCCGCAGACTCCCGCTGGCGCGCGTTGACGCCGTGCTGTCACAGGTTGGCCTCACGGGCCGCGACCGGGAGCCCGTGAAGCGGTTCTCGCTGGGGATGAAGCAGCGCCTGGGGATCGCCGCGGCGCTCCTGTCTGACCCGGAGCTGCTGATCCTGGACGAGCCCACCAACGGGCTTGACCCGGCCGGCATCGTGGAGATCCGCGAGCTGCTGCGCGAGCTCGGCCGCAATGGCCGCACGGTGATCGTCAGCTCGCACCAGCTCTCCGAGATTGAGGCGGTCTGCGACCACCTTGTGGTGATCCGCTTTGGGAAGCTGATCTTTGCCGGACCGATGGCCGAGATGCTGAAGCGGACGCGCGAGCACATCAACATCGCGCCCGAGCAGGCAGGCGACATGGACCGACTCGCGGCCGCGCTCACGGCGGACGGCTGGGCTGTCACCGCTGTTGACGACCTGCTGCGGGTGACTGCCAGCATCTCGCGCTCCGCCGACCTCAATAGGGCGGCGATGGCAGCGGGCATCACGCTGCGCCGGCTGGAACTGGCGCAGGACAACCTTGAGGAGATCTTCCTCGAGATGACAGGACGAGTTGACGGCGAACTTGCGGACGGCCGGGCGGGGGCAACAGGGAAGGTGGCGGCATGATCGGCGCGATCCGAAGCGAGTTGACCCGGCTGGCCCAGCCCCGCACCTTGCTCACCTGGTTTGGGCTCATGGCCCTGTTCGCGGCGATGGTCAACACGATCATGGTGACCTTCGTGACCGGCGGCGGCAACCTGCCGCCCGGCGCACCCGGTGTGGCGTTCCCCACGCTTGCCCAGATGGAGAGTCCGTCGGGTCTGATGTCGGGCCTCGCCGCCGCGTCCAGCATGTTCGGGGTGATCACGCTGTCCTTCTGGGCGCTCGCGACGGCGACGGACTACAGCAGCGGTCTCATCCGCCTGCTGGTGGCGGCCGAACCGCGGCGCTGGCGGCTCCTCACCGCCAAGGTGGTGGCCCTCGCGCTCGTCACCGCCGCAGCCACCACCGTCGCCGCGATCGTCAACGTCGTTGTGGTGCTGCCCGCAGCCGGCACGGCCGGCATCTCAACAGCCGCCTGGGGCGCGGACCTGCTCAACGTCGTGACGTCGGCCTGGCTCCACCTCTACGTCGCTGTCTGCGTCTGGGGCGTCATCGGGCTGGTCATCGTCACGCTCGCTCGCTCGGCCGCGGTGGCCATCTCGATCGGCGTGGGCTACCTGCTGGTGGTGGAGTCGCTCGTGAAGATGCTGAAGGGTGTCCCGTCCGACTGGCTCCTCGGGACCACGCTTGGCGCCGTGGCCAGCGGCGGCACGCCGGCGGTCTCCTTTGGGACCGCGCTCACCCTGGCGCTTGGCTATGTCACGCTTGGCCTGCTCGCGGCCGGGCTGGTGTACGTCCGGCGCGACGTCACGGACTGAGCACGCAGGATGACGAAGCGGGGCGAGGCGACACGGACAAAGCTCATTGAGGCGACACGCAGCGTGGTCGCCGAGGTTGGCTACGCCCACGCGTCCACGCGGGCCATCGCGCAGGCAGCGGGGGTGGCAGAGGGGACCATCTACCGCCATTTCCCGGACAAGTCGTCGCTATTCTTTGCCGCCGTGCTCGAGGCAAACGCGGCGGTGGTCGCTTGGATGACGACGCTGCCGGAGCGGGCGGGCCAGGACACAGTCGAGTCGAACCTGGCCGATGCGGCCATCAGGCTGGCCGAACTGCGGGACCAGATCCTGCCTCTGGAGGTGGCCCTGGCCGCCGATCCAGATCTCGCCGCCCAGCGACGACGAGCGATGGCAGCTGCTGGATCATCGCTGCCGCCCGGTCCGCCCCAGGCCGTCGCAGCGTATCTCGCCGCCGAGCAGCGGCTTGGCCGCGTGCGTCCCGACGTGGATCCGCACGAGGCCGCGGTTGTGATCCTGGGCATGCTGTTTGCGCTTGGGACCATGCCGACCATCGGCGGCAAGGATCTCAGCCCTGAGCGCATCGCCTCGGCGATCCGGCTGCTGGTGCGCGGCATCGCGCCGGCGTAGCGCCCTCCGCCAGAGCTACGGCCCGCTGCAGACCACGCGGAACGCCGTCAGTGGGGCGGCGGCGGCGGGAAGATCGATGGGCGTGAGGCACGCGGTTGTCGCGGCGGCATCGGGCCAGGGACCGTCGGTCCCGTCAACGGCAAGCACCGTAGCGCCGTAGGCCTTGGCGAGCGAGAGAACGCTGGCCGCGTCCTCATCGGGCAGCGCCACGGACGCGTGGCCAGCCGCCCGCCACGTCCACGCCGGGTGCGAGGCGATCACCACGGCGTCGCCCAGACCGGCTGCCGCCAAACCGTCGGCGAGCGCCACATACCGCACCGGCACACCGTTGGCCCATGCGGCATACGCCTGAGCTCCTGTGACGGTGTTGACCAGCAGGATCCCGACGGTGACGACGGCGGCAACCCCGCAGGCAGCTCTTGCCGTCAGCAGCTCGCGAGCGGCGTCAAAGCTGGCAGCAGCGGTGGCCACGCGCCAGACCACCTCGGCCGCGCCAATAGCGAGCAGCGCGAGCACCGGCGCGGACCCGTGGAGAAACGTCCCGAACAGCGTTGCCACCGGGAAGACCAGCGTGTCCGCCACGAGGATGACCGCGGACGTGACGATCAGCAGCCGCATCGGCCGCGCCCGCCACAGCAGCACAACCCCCGCCAGGCCCACCACGGACCACGGCAGCGCCGGCCCGAGCAGGACGTCGAGCAGGTTGTGGCCCAGCGCCGTGCCCCGCTGGTCGAGCAGCGCTGCCGGGCCAACCGCGAGGTACGTAGCGAGCGATGGCGCCGGCGCGCTCCAGCCAAAGATGTCCAGCGGGCTCAGCGAGAAGGCATTGGCCGCGGTCTGACCGGGCATGGGGGTGCCGAACACAAGCCATTGGCGCAGTGCCCAGGGCGCATAGCAGGCGGCAGCCACAGCTGTGAGCGCAACGGCCCGTCGCATGCCACCCCGACGAGCCACCACGAAGCCGGCCGCAACGGCGAGGTACAGCGTCTCGTTGCGCGTGAGCATCCCGGCGCCAAGCGCCAGTCCGGCCAGCGCGATGTCGCGCCCTCGGCCGGTATCGACCGCCCCGTTCACGAGCAGCACGCCTGCAAGCACGGTGACGCCGAAGAGCGCCTGCGAGTCAGACGAGATGGCGCCTGTCACGAGCGGCTGCGACACAGCGACCAGTGCCGCGGCGACGAGGGCCATCACCTCCGCGGCCCGCACGTCGCGCCCCTGCGACACAGACGCCCGCCGCGCCAGGATCGCCGCGAGCGGCACAAGCGCCGCGCCCGCCAGCGCCCCGGCCACGCGAGATGCGCCGTCCCCGCCCAGGAGCCACACCAACGGCGCCGCCACAAACGAC
>JANYAA010000336.1 GCA_025355255.1 Chloroflexota bacterium
ATCGCGCCGCTCAAGTGCGATGGGCGCGATGGCGAGCGGGTCATCAAGACCGAGCGGCGCCAGGATTGCACTGAGGTTCCGAGCGGCGGTATCGGCGGCCTCGAGGTCGCCCTTCGCGAACGCCAGCTCCATGTCCATCGCGTACCGCGTTGATTGAAGCTGCGGGTCGTCGAGGGTGCCGATCGCATCGGTGATCCTGTCGGCTGCGTCCTGGGCGCGACGCCACTCGCCGCGGTACGCCAAGACCGAGGCAAAGAACGCGACCGGACCCATGGCCCAGGGATCAGTCTGGTCCTCAAATCCAAACTCCTGCACCGTGCGGGTGATCCAGTCCCATTCGCCCAGCACCAAGGCCAAGTTGAAGGCGTTCCCGGCCAGGGTTGTCGCCCACTGCTCCATCCCAAGGGCATGTGCCCGAGCCACCCCGATCCGGGCTATCTCGAACGCCTCACGGGTGTCCTCCCAGCCGCCGAATGACGAGTAGTTCATACGCGAGCGGAACTCGGCGCGAGCCCAGCCGTCGCGCTCCGCGAACGCGACGGCGCCGCGAAGCAGCGCGGCTGCCTCAACACCCCGATGCATGGCGCCAAGCGCCCAGCCCTTGCTGGCAAGCAATTCGGCGATCGTCTCGCGCAGCCCGAGCCGCTCCGCGATGACGAGTGCCTCGTCGATCACCAGTGCGGCCTTCGCCGGCTCCCCGGCCATCAACAGCGCGCGGCCGAGTTCGGCGACAAGCCGCACGCCGTCAGGGTGCTCTGTGGCGAAGTCGCCGAGCTCCGCTCGGGCGGCCTCCGCCCGCACAACCGCTTCATGGGGCGCGCCGCGCGACACATCAGCGCCAACCATCGCGAAGGCTGCCCGGGCAAGCAGGCCAAGATCGCCGCGCTCGCGGCCGCTCGCGGCCAGCGCCTCACCCTCGGCGAGGACGTCATCGACCGCGTTGACGATGTAGAGCGCGTCGAGCCGAGCCTCCTGCAGCCGCAGTCGCTCCTCAGGATCACGCACCAGCTGCACCGCGTCGCCGAGGTAGCCGGCCGCACCCCCGTACGCGCCAATCGAACGCGAGCGGGCCGCCGCCGCCTCCAGCGCCACAAGGGCGCAATCCCGGAGGATGTCAGCCGCCTGGTCCTCACCCGCGGCGCGAACGGCCTCCACGTAGTGCGCCGCCACCACGCCCGCCAGCTCGTCGAGGCTCTGGGCAGCCAGCGCCTCCGCGGCCGCGATATGGCGGACCTGGCGCTCCCGCCGCGACAGCCGGCCGTACGCCACCTCGCGCAGCACGCCCTGGAGGAACCGGTACTGACCCCGTTCCGGCGAGCGCGGGTCATCATCAAAGGCGAACAGCTCGCGGTCCACCAGCGCATCGAGCCTCGCTCGAACCGCGTCTGTCGATGTGCCGGAAAGCGCCGTCACGCCGTCCACGGTGAAGCTGATGCCGAGCACCGCGCAGTGGCCAACCAGGTCGCGCGTGTCCGCGTCAAGGGCGTCTAGGCGCGAGCCGAGCAGGGCCATGAGCGAATCGGGCACCGCCAGACTGGCAAGGTCCCCGGCGAGGCGGAACCTGCCATCGGTCTCGGTGAGCCGGCCTTGGTCCAGCAGCATGCGGACCGTCTCGACGGCGTAGAGCGGAATGCCCTCGGCTCGGGCGCGGATAGCCGTGATCGCCTCGGGCGGGATCCCCGGCGCCAGCCCCAGCAGCAGCATCTCCATCGCCGCATCGTCGAGCGGGGCAAGATCCAGCCGCAGGTGGTTGCGCACCGCGGCGCCCCACGTGGGGCGTGATTCCATCAGCTCCGGCCGCGCAAGCGCCAGCACCAGGATCGGCTTGCTGCGCGCGGACGCCAGCAGGCTCTCGATGAAGTCCAACAGACCCGCATCGGCCCAGTGGAGGTCCTCAAACACAAGGATGGTTGGTCCGCGGTCCGCGATGCGCTCAAACAGCGTGCGCCACGCTGCCGTGAGTTCCTCGGCCCGGCCTCCTGCGGCTCCCTCCAGGCCTAGGAGCGTCGCCAGCCGCGGCTCGACGCGCGCCCGCTCGTCCGCATCCGGTAGGTACTGCGCGGTCATGGCGGCGAGCTTCTCGCGCGCCGTGGCGGCGTCATCCGTCTCGGCGATACGCGCCCGCTGGCGGACCATCTCGCCCAGCGCCCAGAACGCCAGCCCGTCACCGTACGCGGGCGAGCGCCCCTGGTGCCAGTAGATGTCCTCCGCGAGCCCGTCGATGTACTTCTGCAGCTCCCACGCGAGGCGGCTCTTGCCGATGCCTGCGATGCCGGTGACCGACACGAGGCGGGCCCGACGCTCGCGCGCGGTCTGGAGGAAGACCTCCTTGAGGAGGCGCATCTCGTCGTCGCGCCCCACAAACGGCGGCTCCAGCCGCGTGGAGCGGCCGGTGCCCATGCGCATGGCCGATACGCGAATAGCGCGCCATGCTGCAACCGGGGCGGTCTTGCCCTTGAGGACCTGATCGCCTGCGGGCTCGAAGTCGATGGAGGCCTCGGTGGCGCGCTTCGTCGCCTCACCCGCCAGCACGGCGCCCGCGGGGGCCGCACCTTGGAGGCGCGATGCCGTGTTGACAAGGTCGCCCGCCACCATGGACTGGCCCTCGGCGCCGAGGTTGACAGCCGCCTCGCCCGTCAGGACGCCGGCACGCACGCGGAGTGGCTCCCCCGCCGGTGTGCGCAGCGCTTGCGCCGCGTCCACGAGGTCCAGCGCGGCGCGGACGGCCCGCTCGGCATCGTCCTCGTGTGTCGTCGGGGTGCCCCAGACGGCCATCACGGCGTCGCCGATGAACTTCTCAATCGTGCCGCCGTACCGGGCCACCACCTCGCGGCAGAGGTCGTAGTAGCGGCCCAGCAGCTCGCGCACGGCCTCAACGTCGGCCCCTTCAGCCATCGTGGTTGAACCCACCAGGTCCGCGAAAAGGACCGTGACCAGACGCCGCTCAACCGATGGCGCGTTCGCCGGGGCTGCCGGAGCCGCTACCCGGGGAGCCGGTGCAGCCGCTCCCCCCGCGATTGGTGCACCGCAGGTGCCGCAAAACCGGTCGCCGGGCTCGTTGGCGGCGCCACACGACGGGCAGGGCGCTGCGATCTCAACCCCGCAGGCGCGGCAGAAGCGCCGGTCAGCGCGGTTCTCGACGCCGCAGGACGGGCAGGAGAGGGTGTCGGCAGCCACAGTCGCGACAGCGTAACGGCAAACGCCGCGGGCGGCTACAGGGTGGGCCGCGCGCGCCGCGCTCGGCACCACGGTGGTCTCCCGATGGAGGCTTTATCGGGTCGCGCATGTGAGGCACGAGATCGTGCGATTCGGCGCCGATTTTCGCGATTCGGCCACCGTGATGCCTCGGGCGATGGAGTCTTCATCGGGGGGGGCGCCACATGCCGCGCGCGGGCCGACTGGCCGCTACTCCTCTGCGAGGACGATGACGCGGTCTTCGAATGCGAACGTCAGCCGCGTATCGCGCCCCGGGTTGAGCACAACGCCGTACGCCGCCGCCTTGTCATCGGCCTGGGCGCCCACGCGGTAGCCCATCGCCACCTCGCCGCGCCGCTGCGCCGCCTCCTGGACTGTCGCAAAGGCGACCTCGCGGCCAAGGGCCACGTATTCGGCCGCCTCCCGCAGGTACACCTCGGAGCCGCCCGAGTCGAACAGGTCGCGGAAGACCTCCGCAAGCTCGGGCGTCTCGGCCACCTGGGCCAGCAGCAGCGAGAGGACGCGGGCGCTCACGATGAAGTCGTCCGCGCGGGCCACCTCGGCCAGCTCGCGGTCGCGCACGTCGAGCATCTCCGACACGATGGAGAAGTCGCGCCCGCCGCGGGTAGCGATGTCGCGCAGGTGCAGCAGCGTGACGAGCGTGCGGGCGTCGGCCGACTCCGCCGGGCGGTCGTCGGACTCGCACAGCACCACCACGTGGTCAAACGAGGCCACATCAAGCTCGTCGAGCAGGTTGCGATGGGTGGTGTCGGCCGCACGGGCGGTGGCCGTGAGGTGGCGCAGACCACGCAGGCCCTCGATCTCCGCCACGACACGCTGCACAGCGGACACCGCCACAAGCTCCGAGCCCGGCGCCACATAGGCGTCAAGCTGGCTCACGATGGTGGCGCCGCGGCCGTTCCAGCCCAGGACCAGGATCCGCTCTGGAACCTCCTCGTGGGGCCCGGCCGTGGCGATCGCCGCCTCGTCCACCGCAGCCGGCGCCGCGGCCACACGCGTGGACCCGTGATCCTCCGCCAGCACGACCAGCCTGTCCGCGGCGTCGATGACGCGGTCGCGCGGCGGGTTGAGGTGCGCGTGGTCGTCACGAACGATGCCGATGGGCACGCCGCCCGTCACCAGCTGCAAGGCATCGCCAAACGTGCGTCCCACAAGCTCCGGCAGAGCCGCCACGTGGAACTCCTGGCCGGCAAAGTCCAGCAGCTCCTGGTACACCACCGACAGGCCGGACTGGCGGCATGTCTGGGCGATGATCCGGGCGAGCAGGTCGTCGCCCAGGATCAGGTGGACATCGTCGTGGCCGATGAGCTTGGCCACGCCCGCGTTGGCGGGCTGGCGGACCTCGGCGACGATGCGGTACGGCTCGGGGCGGCGGCCCGGACGGCCTGTCAGGGCAAGGATGGTCTTGAGCACGCCAACATCGGGGTCATCGCCCTCCGGCGCCAGCACCACGATGGCGCGCGACGCATCCGGGTTGGCGATCGCCAGATCGCCCAGATCCGTGGGCCGGCCTGAGCGGCAGACGATCCGCGCCCGCTTGGGGATGGCGACGCGATCGCGGATCTCGCGCTCCATATCGGTGCGGTCCCGATCCGCCATGACCACGATCACCGTGCGCCGCCGGCTGGCCCCCGCCTCGAGGAGCTCGCTGATGACGGCGAAGACCTGCTGGCTCCAGCCGAGGATGAGCACGTGATCCAGCTCCAGCACGCGGGAGCGGCCCTGGCGGAGCGCGTCCAGCTTCGCCGACAGACCGTTTGAGAGGATGCCGATGAGCGTGCTGATCACGAAGATGCCGCCGACGGTCACGCCCAGCATGCCGAAGAGGTAGCCCGGGGTGCCGGTGTCGCCGCCCATTGTCCCCGCGTCAAGGGTGCGCATCATCGCCATCCACAGGAGCTGGATTGGGTCGTTGCCGTCGTCGCCGTGGACCAGCAGGATCACGCCCACCATGCCCACGATCACGAGCATCGAGAGGAGGGCCAGACCGGCGATAAGCGCGGCCGTGCCACGCTCCATAAAGCGGTCGAAGACGTAGCTGAGCCGCTCGCGCACCCCGGCGCGGCGCGTCGTCGTGGTCATCGGCTAGCCTCCGGTCCCTCTCGGCGTCGGCAGGGCTCCACCAGGCGCGGAGCACGCAGGTGTGTGGCCCAACGAGGGCTCGATCACACGACGCTCCGTGACGATCGCCGAGATCAGGCGCGCGGGCGTCACGTCAAACGCGGGGTTGTGGGCGCGGGCTCCAGCTGGCGCCACGCGAATGCCGCCCCACTCGAGCACTTCCGCATCACCGCGCATCTCAATGCGGATGTCATCGCCCGTGGCCGTTGCCACGTCCACTGTGGACTCGGGCGCCGCCACGATGAGCGGGATGCCAGCGTCCTTGCAGGCGAGCGCGACGCCAAGGCTGCCGATCTTGTTGGCCGTGTCGCCGTTGGCGGTAATCCGATCCGCACCGATGATCGCAACGTCCACAAGGCGGCGCAGGATTGTGCTTGCCGCGGCGCCGTCCGGTTGGACGAAGTACGGGATGCCGTACTGCTCCAGCTCCCAGGCCGTGAGCCGGGCGCCCTGAAGGAGCGGCCGAGTCTCGTCCGCGAAGACCACCTCCAGCGCGCCGCGCGCGTGGAGCTCGCGGATGATCCCAAGGGCGGTCCCCCACGCGTTGGTCGCGAGGGCGCCGGTGTTGCAGTGGGTCAGGACGCGCACGCGACCGGTCAGGCGGGCGCTGATCCAGTCGGCCCCACGGCGGCCAATCGCCCGGTTTGCTGCCTCATCGTCTGCGCCTAGCTGCAGCGCTGCGGCAAGGACCGTCGCCCGCCCTTCGGGAATAAGCAGGCGGACCCGGTCAACGGCCCAGGCGAGGTTCACCGCTGTGGGACGCGCTGCGCGGATGCTGTCGATCGCCGCATCCCGCCGCGCGGACGACCAGCCCTCGCGCGCGCCCTCATCCATGGCGACGACAACCCCAAGCGCGCCAACCGCACCCAGCTGCGGCGCTCCCCGGACGGCGAGGCGGACGATGGCGTCAACGACCTGGTCCACGTTCGCGAGATCCACGTACAGGAGCCGGCCCGGGAGCGCCGTCTGGTCGATCACCCGGATGGCGGCGCCGGTCCATTCCATCGGCCGAAAGGCCTCGGTCCGCTCAGCCGCCATGCGTCTGCCCTCCGCCAGACGCCCACGCGGGCGCCCACTGCTCCCGCCGAATGCGCTCGACATCGGCCGCGGGGATCTCCGGGACAGACCCAAACGCCAGCGCCCGCAGATACGCGTCGCACACGCCCTCGAGGGTGCTTGCGGCGTTGTACGCGTGCTCGAGCGTGGGCCCGATCGCAAGGACCCCATGGTTCCGCAGCAGGCAGGCGCTGCGGTGCCGCAGCGGCTCAGCGGTCAGCGTTGCAACCTCGGCCGTGCCGCCTCGGGCGTACGGCGCAGTGACAATCCCGCCGCCACACGCCGAGACGAGGCCGTGGAGGATGGGCGGCACATCCAGACCCATCGCGGCCACCGCCATAGCGGCCCGGCTGTGCGTGTGGACGATGCCGGCGACATCGGGCCGATCGCGATACGCGAGCGTGTGCAGCGGCAGCTCGGAGGTGGGGCGGCGCGTCCCTTCGACAATCGTCCCGTCAAGACGCACAAGGATGATGTCCTCAGGCTGCAGCATGTCGTAGGCGGTGCTCGAGGGCGTCACCGCAACAACGCCGGGCTCGTCCGCGATCCGCGTGCTGATGTTGCCGGCCGTGTAGCTCACGAGGTGCTCGGCGAGCAGC
>JANYAA010000354.1 GCA_025355255.1 Chloroflexota bacterium
CATGCCGTCCGGCCGCGACGGACGGTACGCCTGCCCCGGGGCGCGCAGGCGCAACCCGTGCGAACATCGGGCGAGCCCATCGACGCAGGACCGGGGGTTGCCCGCATGACCACAGAAACCGCCGTCACCGCCGCGTCCGCAGCGTCTGCTGCGTCCGACGCCGCCGTCACCGCTGTTGAGGCGCACACCGCCCACAACTACCACCCGCTGCCGGTGGTCCTCGCCCGTGGCGAAGGCGCCTGGGTCTGGGATGTGGACGGCCGCCGCTATCTGGACATGCTCGCCGGGTACAGCGCGCTCAACTTCGGCCACCTGCATCCGCGCCTCATTGCGGCGGCCGAGGCCCAGCTTGGCCGCCTCACGCTCACCAGCCGCGCATTCCACAACGATCTGCTGGGGGTCTTCGCCACCGAGCTTGCAGCGCTGTGCGGCATGGACGCCATCCTGCCGATGAACACCGGGGCGGAGGCGGTAGAGACCGCGCTCAAGATGGCCCGCAAGTGGGGCTACGAGCGCAAGGGCATTCCTGCGGGGAAGGCCGAGATCATCGTGATGGGCGGCAACTTCCACGGCCGCACCACCACCATCGTGGGCTTCTCCGACGATCCCGGCGCGCGCTCGGGTTTCGGCCCGTTCACGCCGGGCTTTGTGCGTGTGGAGTTTGGCGACGCCGCGGCCCTCGAGGCGGCCATTACGCAGAACACTGCCGCCGTGCTCTTGGAGCCCATCCAGGGCGAGGGCGGCGTCATCATCCCGCCCGACGGGTACCTGCGCGACGTGCGGCGCCTGTGCTCCACCCACGGTCTGCTGATGCTCGCGGACGAGATCCAGTCGGGCCTAGGCCGCACGGGCCGCACGTTCGCCTGCGACCACGAGGACGTCGTCCCTGACGCCTACATCTTGGGGAAGGCGCTTGGTGGCGGGATCCTGCCCGTCTCCGCGGTGGTGGCCCGGCGGGACGTCATGGACGTGTTCCGCCCCGGTGAGCACGGCAGCACCTTCGGCGGCAACCCGCTGGCCTGCGCCGTGGGCACCGAGGTTGTCAGGATGCTGGCCACCGGCGAGTACCAGGAGCGGGCCCGCACCCTCGGAGCCGTGCTGGCGGAACGGCTGGCGGCGCTCCCCGCAAGCCGTGTGGCGGCTTTCCGCATTCGCGGCCTGTGGGCCGGCATCGACATTGTCGGCCGTAGCGGCCGCGACGTCTGCGAAGGCCTCATGCGCCGTGGCGTGCTTGCCAAGGACACCCACGGCTCCACGATCCGCCTCGCGCCGCCGCTGGTGGTTGAGCGCGAGGATCTCGAGTGGGCCGCGGATCAGCTGGCAGCCGAACTAGGCGCCTGACAGGATCGGCCGCCATGGTGGTGTCCAGGTTGCCCAGCCTGGCAGATGGCAGACGGCATGCCGCCAGTGCTGCGCCTCATGAGGGAAACCCTCAACGCTGGCGACGCCTCTTGACATCGAGCCTCGGGGACGGCCCGGGCAACCGCAGTCCCCTACCCTGCAGCCTCGCCCAGCCGCGCGTCAGGCATCGACCGGATTGCCAGGATCAGCGACCCGATGGCCGCTGCGAGCATCAGCCAGTACACCACGCCCAGCCCGTCAGCCAGGGCGGCCCGCCCGGCGGCCAGCGCTGAGGGCGCAAGGGTCTGGCGGCCCACGGGATCCAGGATGGCCGACGACGCCGTTCCCACAAACGCCGCCACGATGCCGCCCATCACGCCCACGCCAACGGACCCCCCGATGGTGCGGCTGAACTGGACGAGACCCGTCACGGTCGCACGGCGCTGCCACTCCACCGCGCCTTGGATGACGATGAGCAGCGTCGTCGATGCGAAGCCCATGCCAAGCCCCGTGATGCCGCAGACGATGGTGGCGAAGGCGAGCGAGTTGACCTGGTGCACCTGTGTGACCCCCAGCGCACCCACGACCAGCAGCGCCGCGCCGGCGATCACGAATGGCCGGGCCCCAAACCGGTGGAGGAGCCGCCCCGAGATCAGCGAGCCCACCGGCCATCCGATGGACATCGCGGCAACGACAGCGCCTGCCTCAACAGCCGTCCCGCCCTCCACGCCCTGCACCATCGGCGGCACAAACGTGGTCAGGCCGAACATGACGATCCCGGCCAGCGTGCCGATGCCGAGCCCCGCGCGGATGAGCGGGATCCGCAGCAGGGCCAAGTCCACGAGGGGCTCCTCCACCACGCGGGCGTGACGAATAAAGAGCATCAGCAGACCAAACGCGGACAGGATGGTGCAGATGAACGGCAGGGACGTCCAGCCCATTGCTTGGCCAACCTCGGACACGCCAAGCAGGAGCAGCACCACCGCGCCGCTCAGCAGCGCCGCTCCGCGCCAGTCAACCCGCCGAGGCCTCTGTTCGAAACGCTCGTGGAGACCGAAGCCGATGATCCCGGCCGCAACGAGTCCAACGGGGATGTTGAGCTCGAAGACCCACGGCCAGCCAACCGTCTGTGTAATCAGGCCGCCGATGGCCGGCCCGATGATGGCCGACACGCCCCAGATCGACGAGAAGTAGCCCTGCATCCGCGCCCGCTGGCGGGGCTCGAAGATGTCGCCGGCGATGGTGAAGGAGATGGG
>JANYAA010000207.1 GCA_025355255.1 Chloroflexota bacterium
CCCACGCCGAAGACGTCGAGGCCGACCTGGTCCGCGAGGACGATCTCCTCCACCAGATCGAGGAGCCGCTGCTGCGGGCCCGAGTCCGCAGCCAGCTCGCCAAACGAGTAGAGCCCCAGCTCGAACGCGGGCTTGGCGGGCTCGGTCATGCCGATGCCGTTCCGTCGGACTCCTGCAGCGTCGTGGGCGCGCCGTGCACTGCGGGAATGACACCAAGGCGTCCCGCCTGGTAGTCCGTGAAGGCCTGCATGACCTCCTCGCGGGTGTTCATCACAAACGGACCGGCCCAGGCGATTGGCTCGCGGATGGGTCGGCCGCCAAGGATCAGCACATCCATGGTGGGCGAGCGGCTCTCCTGGACCTGATCGGCGGCAAACCGGATTGCGTTGCCTGCGCCAAAGGACGCCAGCTGGCCCATCCGCGCAGGTCGCGCCTCGGCGCCAACGGTGCCTCGACCCGCCAGCACGTAGCCCAGAGCGTTGAAGTCCGAGCGCCACGGCAGCGTCAGCGTGGCGCCCGGCGCCAGCGTTGCGTGCACCAGCGTGATGGGCGTGTACGTGGAACCAGGACCGCGATGGCCCGCAACCTCGCCTGCGATCACGCGGATGAGCGTGCCGCCATCCGGCGACGATGCCAGCGCCACCTCGGCCGCCCGAATGTCCTGGTAGCGCGGTGCCGCCAGCTTCTGGACGCGCGGCAGGTTCACCCAGAGCTGGAACCCGTGGAAGAGGCCGCCGCTTGCAACCAGCCATTCCGGCGGTTTCTCAATGTGCAGGATCCCGGCGCCCGCGGTCATCCACTGCGTGTCACCGTTGGTGATGACGCCCCCGCCGCCGTTGCTGTCGGCATGCTCGAAGACGCCGTCGAGCATGTAGGTGACGGTCTCAAACCCGCGATGCGGGTGCCAGGGCGTGCCCTTGGCCTCGCCGGGCGCGTACTCCACCTCGCCCATCTGGTCGAGATGGATGAACGGGTCAAGGTCTTCCAGCAGGGCGCCCGCAAAGGCGCGCCGGACGGGGAAGCCCTCGCCCTCGTAGCCTCTGGGAGCGGTGGTGAGGCTCTTGATGGGCCGCTGGCGCGCGGTGGCGGGATCGGGCGCCGGGATGCGCGGCAGAACGGTGATGTCGGGAACGGTGACGGCCGGCATAGTGGGACGGCTCCTATCTGATGATTGCGTACGCAACTATCGCATAGCAGGGGCGCAACGTCAACGAGCGGCCGGCCGTGGCGCCGGTGCGTACCCTTGGGGACGTGACGGCCAACCAAAGCGCAGCCATCGACGGTCTCCTGCCACAACTTCGCCGCGCCATCCGCGGCGAGGTCCGCGGCGACATCGGTGCGCGGGCGCTGTACGCCTCGGACGCCTCGAACTACCGCGTGCTGCCGGCAGCGATTGCGGTACCCGAGACCCCCGACGAGCTGGCAGCCTGCGTGGCGCTGGCGGCCGAGCACGGGGTGCCGCTGACGATGCGCGGGGCCGGCACCAGCCTCGCGGGCAACGCGATGGGGCCAGGGCTGGTGGTGATCGCCGGGCGAAACCTCGCCGGGATCCTCGAGTTGGACCCGGACGCGAGGACCGTCACCGCGCTGCCGGGCACCGTTGTGGACGCGATCAACCATGCTGCGGCCCCGCATGGCCTGCGCGTGGGGCCGGACCCGTCCACGCACAGCCGGGCCACGCTGGGCGGCATGGTCGGCAACAACGCCTGCGGCTCGCACTCGGTCCGGTGGGGGACCACAGCCGAGAACACGCTAGGCCTCGAGGTCGTCACCGCCGACGGTGTCCGCCGTCGTCTGGGCACCCTGGCGCCGACGGGAGCCGGTGCGCTGGAGGGCGTGGGCGCAGAATTCGATAGCCGCCTCGCAGCCCTCCTCGCCGTCCACGGCGGGCGAATCCGCGCCGAGCTGCCGCCTTGGCCGCGCCGCGTGAGCGGCTACGCGCTCGATTGGCTGCTGCCCGAGCGCGGCTCGGACATGCCTCGTGCGCTTGTGGGCACCGAGGGCACGTGCGCGGTGACTTCGGCCGTCGCCCTGCGGCTGGTGCCCGTGCCGGAGTGGCGCGGCCTGCTGGTGCTCGCCTTCGTTGACGAAGTCGCTGCCGCAACCGCCGTCCCGGCGCTGCTGTCGGAACGACCCTTCACCGTGGAGAGCCTGACGGCAGATCTGCTGGCTGCCGGGTCTGGTGTGGGCGATGCCGGCGACGCGATTGCGCTCCGTCTGGGGCTGCCGCCAGCCGGCGCGTGGCTGCTGGTTGAGGCCGCGGGCGACACGGCCAACGACATGCGCGATCACGCCCGGCGGCTCGCCGTGGCCATCGGCACGGCACCCGGGCGTGCCGATGCGCTCCTGGTGGAGGACGCGGCAGCCATCTCAGCGCTCTGGCGGCTGCGCGAAGACGGCGCTGGCCGCAGCTCTCGCCTCGCCGACGGGACGCCGGCTTGGCCCGGGTTTGAGGACGGTGCCGTGCCGCCCGACAACCTCGCCTTCTATTTGCGCGACCTGCGCGCGCTGCTGCGCGACCACGACCTCCGCGGCATCACCTACGGCCATTTCGGTGAGGGCTGCATCCACCTTCGCGTGGGTTTGGGGCTCGACAGGCCGGGCGGCACCGAGCGTCTGGCGGGCTTCATGGCGGTCGCGGCCGATCTTGTGGTCCGCTATGGCGGCACGCTGAGCGGTGAGCACGGCGACGGCCGAGCCCGCAGCTCGCTGCTGGACCGCCAGTTCTCGCCTGGGCTGATGGGCGCGTTCCGGGACTTCAAGGCTGCCTGGGATCCCGCTGGGCTGCTGAACCCCGGGATCATCGTGGATCCGTCACCGCTGGCTGCCGACCTGCGCCGTCCGCGCCCCACGACGCTCGCGCTGACGCCCGTTCTCGCCCATCACGACGACCGCGGCGATGCCCGTGCCGGGCTGGAGCGCTGCATCGGCGTGGGCCGCTGCGTGTCCACCGAGGGTGTGGCGGCCATGTGCCCCAGCTACCGGGCCACGGGCGACGAGCAGCACTCAACACGCGGCCGCGCGCGGCTGCTCCAGGAGATGGCCGCTGGCGTTCTCGCTCCGGCGGGTTGGGCGTCCCACGAGGTCCGCGATGCCTTGGACCTGTGCCTCGCCTGCCGCGCGTGCCTGACTGACTGCCCCACTGGCGTTGACATGGCGGCGTGGAAGTCCGAATTTATCGATCACCACTATCGCGGCAAGCGGCGACCACGCGCCCATTACTCCCTCGGCCGTCTGCCCCACTGGCTCCGACTGACGCGCCGAGTGCCCGGCGGCTGGCGAGTCGCCAACGCCGTGACCGGGTTTGGCCCTGCGCGCTCGCTCGCCGCGCGCATCGGCGGGATCAGCGCCGAGATGGGCATTCCGAAGCTGGCGCCCAAGACGCTCGTGGAGCTTGCGCGCACCCGGCCAGCCGCTGGCGCAGCGCCGGGACCGCCCCGCGGTCGCGTGGTCCTCTGGCCAGACACCTTCACCAATCACCTGGACCCAGGCGTGGGCATGGCGGCGCTGCGTGTGCTGGAGGCGGCGGGCTTTGCGCCAGTGCTCCCCGGCGGCGACGTGTGCTGCGGACTGACGTGGTTCACCACCGGCCAACTGGAGGGCGCCCGCGACGTGCTGCGGAGGACTTTGGCGGCGGACGGCCTTGACGGTGATGAGCCCGTGCTGGTGCTGGAGCCCTCCTGCGCGGCGATGCTCCGCCGGGATCTGCCCGAGCTGCTGCCTGACGATCCGCGCGCAACATCCGTCGCCAGCCGGGTGGTGACGCTAGGAGAGCTGCTGGAGCGGGTGGGCTGGACGCCGCCCGAAACGCCAAGCCAGCAGCATCAGCAGGCCGTGGTGCAGCCCCACTGCCACCAACAGTCCGTGCTGGGCTTTGCGGCTGACCGGCGGCTGCTTGCCGCTGCTGGCATCGACGCCACTCCTGAGGTGGCTGGCTGCTGCGGTCTTGCGGGGAGCTTTGGGGCCGAGGCCGGCCACGAGGTCGTGTCCCGAGCGGTGGCCGAGCTTGCGCTGCTGCCCGCGCTCCGCGCCGCCGGACCCGGCACCCCGGTCATCGCGGACGGGTTCAGCTGTCGGACGCAGGTTGCCCACGTGGACGGGCGACGCCCGCGCCATCTCGCGGAGGTCCTGGCCGAAGGCCTGCATCAGCCGGGCCTGCCCGGTACACCATAATGGCGAAACCAGCCACTGGCTGAGGATGGAGGGTGCTGATGCGAAACGGACCCATCGGTGGCCCGGGGGATGCGGGGGTTGGTTCGGGCTGTGCCGGCGGCGGCGGACTCGGCGACGGTCCGCGCAGCAACCCTGGACGGGCAGTGGACATCATCGGACCACACCTGCGGATCACCGGTCGGCTTGACATGGGCAGGTTTCTCCGGGTGACCGACGTCGTCTATAACGCGGGCGGCCTCTTCCGAGTGATGGAGGCCACGGTGCTGCGCCACGATGGCCAGCCGTCCGATCTCCCGATGGGCGACCTGTGGGTGTCGCCTGCCGAGGTGTCCGTGATTGCCGAGATGGAGTCGCATTCGGAGCCCCGCCCAAAGGACTTCGTCGTCGACAAGGTCCCCGTCGCGCTTGCGGTGGTGACGTCGGGCCACACCATGACCGGGCGCGTCTTCATCACGCCGGGTGCGTCGCTGGAGGTGTTCCTCGAATCGAGCGAGCCGCAGTTCTTGCCGATGACCGAGCTGCGCATTCGCTCGCTGATCGACCGTCAGGCCGAGGCGGAATATGGGTTCGCCCTTGTAAACCGCCGGCACATCATCGCGACCAGCCGCGCGGTGTAGGGAATTCCCCTGCCCATCGACGTCGCCGTTCGATCGCCTGCGCTGACGCGCCCGCGGCCAGCCGCCGCGAACCGCTGCGCTGCTTGTCTAGGATCTGCGGGCCCGACGCTGTTCTCGTGTGCTGACGCG
>JANYAA010000210.1 GCA_025355255.1 Chloroflexota bacterium
ATGAGCCTCGAGGAAGAGTTCGGGACCGAGATCTCTGACGAGGATGCGGAGAAGATCCGCACCGTCCAGGACGCCGTCGACTACATCGACGAGCACGCTTCCTGAGACGCCCGACCGGGGTCTGATGGACCCGGCGGAGGCACTGAAGGAACGGCTGGGACTGCCGATACGTGACATGGACCTGCTCGGGCAGGCCATCGTCCACAGCAGCTGGCTGCACGAGCACCCTGACGCGGCGCGCGGCCACAACGAACGCCTCGAGTTTCTCGGCGACGCGGTGGTCAGCCTCGCTGTGTCTGAAGCGCTCTACCTTCGCCACGGCGCCGACGACGAGGGGCTCCTGTCCGCGCGCCGCGCGGCCATCGTGAGCACCCCGGGTCTTGCCGCGCTTGCCGAACGACTCGACCTGGGCACGTACTTGCTCCTTGGCGAGGGTGAAGCCCAGCGCGGCGGTCGCGTGCGCCCGTCGCTGCTTGCCTCGGCGTTTGAGGCCCTGGTTGGCGCCATCTACCTGGACCTCGGGTGGGACACGGTCTGCGCCTGGATGCTGGAGCAGGCCGATGCGGAGGTCACCGCGGACCTGACGGTGAGCTCGCTCAAGAGCCCCAAAAGCCGGCTGCAGGAGCACACCCAGCGCGCTACCGGTGATCGGCCGATGTACCGCCTGGTGGACGCGGTTGGGCCTGATCACGAGAAGGTGTTCACCATCGCCGTCGAAGTGGACGGCCGGCTCCTGGGCGAAGGCAAGGGGTCATCGCGGCGCACAGCCGAGACTCGGGCAGCGGCGGCGGCCCTTGAGGTGCTGCGCGCTGAACGGGTTGCTGCCCGCGCGGCGCGCCATGGCTCGGGCGGCGCGTCGATTGGCGGTGCGGCGGGCGGCCAAACCGGCGCCGACCAAGCCCTTGCGGAGGCGGACGCCCCGGGCGACCTGTGGTAGACGCACCGGCCCGTCTGCAGGGCCTGCGGCTGCAGGGCTTCAAGTCCTTCGCCGAGCGGACGCTCGTCGAGTTTGGCCCAGGCATCTCTGCCGTCGTCGGCCCCAACGGCTCGGGCAAGTCCAACCTCGCCGACGCGCTTCGCTGGGCATTGGGCGAGCAGGGGCGCTCGCTCCGCATCCGGCGCAGCGAGGACGTGATCTGGGCCGGGTCTGAGAAGCGCAGCGCGTTGGGCATGGCGGACGTCACGCTCGTCCTCAACAACTCCGATGCGCTTCTGCCAGTGGACTTCGGCGTCGTGGAGCTGGGCCGGCGTCTCTACCGCTCCGGCGAGAACGACTATCTGCTCAACAAGCAGCGGGTCCGGCTCAAGGACCTGGTGGACCTGTTGGACGCGGCCAACCTCAGCGAGAACGCGTTCTTGTTCATCGGTCAGGGCATGGTGGACCAGGCGCTGGCGCTTCGACCCGAGGAGCGTCGGCCGCTGTTTGAGGAGGTCGCCGGTGTCCGGCGCCATGAGCGACGCCGCCGCAAGGCCGAGGAGCAGCTGGCCGAGGCCGAAGCAAACCTGGCGCGCGTCGAGGATGTCCTTGCCGAGCTCCGGCCGCAGGCGCGCAGGCTTGGCCAGATGGCCGAGCAGCAGGCGACACGCCTGACCGCTGGCGAGGAGCTGGCGGCCGCGCTGATTGCCGCAGCACACGCTCGATGGCATGAGGCCGCAGCCCGTGCCGCTGAGGCAGCCGGTCGTCGTGACGGGTTCCGTGTGGAGACTGAGCGAGCGCTGGCTGCACTCGAAGAGGCCGAGGGGATCGTCAGCGAGCTGGCTGCATCCATGAGCGCGCGGGCGGAGCTTGAGCGTGAGCGCCGCACGACTTACGAAGGCGCCCGGGGATTGCTCACCGAACTGGTGCTGGTGCAGGCGCGGGTGGCGGGCGATATCGGCGCCGCTGCTCGTGACCGAGAGCGGATCGAGCGCGAGCGTACTGCCGCCGAGGAGGCACTCGCCGCTAGCCGCCGGGCGCTTGCGGAGGCCGTGCCCGAGCCGGACCTTGAGCTGGAGGCAGCGCTCGGCGAGGCTGATCGGGCGCTGGGCGACGCCTTGGCGGAGCTGGCCGGGCTGCGCACCGCGTCCCGTGCGCGTGGTGACGAGCTGGCCGCGCTGCGCCGTGCCGAGGCTGCGCGCGCCACTGAGGCCGAGACTGCGCGCCGGCGCCAGGCCGACGCCGCACGCCGAACCACTGACGAGCGCGCCAAGGCAACGGCCGCCACGGAGCGCCAGACGCGCAATGAGGCAACCCACGCGAGCGCACGTGCCGCGATGGCTGCGGCCACAGCCGATGAGGCCGCCGCCGCCACGGCCCGCGAAGCCGCGCGGGCGCGGAGCGACGGCGCGGAGGGAGCCCTGCGGGCAGCGTCGGATCGGGCGTCGTCCAGCGGGGCTGTGCTCGCGGGCGCCCGCAGCCGGTTGGAGCAGCTGCACGCCCGCCTGGCGGAGGAGGAGCAGCG
>JANYAA010000211.1 GCA_025355255.1 Chloroflexota bacterium
GAAGCCGCCGATCAGGTTGCCCAGGCCAATCGACGTCTCCATATACGCATAGGTGGCCCGATACTCCAGCCCGCCCGATGCGGTGATCTGCTGGGCCAGCGGGATGCTGGCCACGGTCATGATGCCCACGGCAAACTGGCCGGCCGTGCCCTGCAGGGTGTTCGCCAAAAGCACGGTCTCGCGGCGCATGAATGCCCAGCCTGCCTTGAGGTCCGCGATGACCGAAGTGGCCCCCTCGTCCTCAACGGCACCGGCATCGACTCCCTCGCCGCTTTCGCCTCGTGCGCGCTTGATCACGGGGGGCACCACGATGGTTGCCAGCAGTGCAGCAGACGCGAGGTACGTCGCCGCGTCAAACCAGAAGGCCAGCGACAGCGACGACGCAAGGAACACTACGAACAGGCCCGCCAGCGGGTAGTTCACGACGTCAGCCAGGGTTTCGCCAACCCACATCGCCGAGTTGGCGGCAAGCAGATCTTCCTCCGGCACGATCCGCGGCAGGGCGGCAGCTCGAGCCGGCCGAAAGAAGATGGACACGGTGGTGATGACGAACACCAGCGGGTAGGCGAGCCAGACGTTCAGCAGGATGGCGGCTGGGACAACCGTCACCAGGGCTGCGCGCAGCAGGTCTGAGACCACCATCACGCGCTTCTGGTCCCACCGGTCAACATAGGCACCCGCCAGCGGCGAGAACACAAGGTTTGGGATCGTCCCGGAGAAGAATGTGAGCGCCACGGCGAGCGGCGACTTGGTCTGCTCGAACACGAATGCGCCCAGGGCAATCTGGTTCACGCGGTCGCCGAAGAGGCTGATCACCTGGCCAACCCAGAGCGCCGAGAAGGACCCGTTGAGCGCCAGGCGGAGGTACGGGTGGTTGCGGATCCGCCCGCCCACGGCTACAGCGGTGGGGAGCGGCCGTTCGAGGGCGCCCGCGCCGCCCGCGCTTGCGCCCAGAGCCACCATCGATGGGCCCGCCATGCCGATGCCGCTGCCGCCCATCATCTGCGGCCGCTCGAGCGCGGCCTCCGCCGCAAATGCCGTGGCGAGACCGCTGTCCAGCGCCGCACCCGCGTGGCCAGCCCGGGCGCGCGGCAGGTGGATGCGGACGGGCGTCGCGTAGTCCAGGGGACCGGCCTCGCCGGCGGCGTCAGGCCGGCGCAGCAGTGTTGCAAACAGGAAGAAGCCCAGACCCGCGGTGAGGAAGAGGTCGCCGATAGACGCCACGTTGCGCACGAACGGAAGCGGGATTGGGATCAGGTCGCCCAGCGGGCCAAGATGCGCAAGGAAGTCGGGCGTGGTGCCCGGGGGGAGCATCACGTGCAGCACAGACGTCATGGGCCAGGCGAGGCCGGACGCCACGTACGCCGGCTCCCAGACGGGCATCCGCCCGCCGTTGACCGCGATGGCGAGCGCGTTGGCGCCGATGCCGATGAACGCCAGCGCCATACCCGGGTAGGTCCGGTTGCGCCAGAGCGCATACAGCAGGAGCACGTAGCCAAGGCCAAACAGCGGCATGCGCAGCTGGTCCGCCAGCGCCACGCCCTGACCAATCATGGTCTCCGTGCCAAACCGCACGATCATCGCGATGAACAGCAGCGGCAGCACGCGCAGGCGGACGTCGGCCAGCCTGTCGAGCCTGCCCCCAAGGAGCAGGCCCAGCACGAGACCCGAGATGATTCCGCCGATCAGCATCGCGGCATTGTGCGGTGTTCGGGCACGCTCGTGCGAGGGTTCACCGCATCGTCGGTGTCAGGTCCTCAGCCCTGCGGCCTTGATCCTGAGGGTGTCGCGGCGCTCGTTACGGCATCGGCCGTGCCCAGCGCGTCGCTCGCGGCACCGGCGCTGCCTGTCACCTGGGTGATCAGCGGGACCTGTCGCACGGGCTCGGGGCGCCCCGGGTCGTGCAGCCCGGCCGCCCACTTGGTCTTGACGAAGGCGTCAACCACCTTGGGGTCAAACTGGATGCCCGAGAACCTGCGCAGCTCCCCCAGTGCCTTCTCCGGCGTGAGCGGGGTCATGCGATAGGGGCGGGCGGCCGTCATGGCCTCAAATGCGTCCGCCACGTGGAGGATCCGCGCGAGGGCTGGGATCTCGTCCGCGATCAGCCGGTCAGGGTAGCCCGAGCCGTTGTACCACTCGTGGTGGTGGCGGATGATCGGCAACTCCCGCTTGAGGCGCGTGACCGGCGCGATGATCTGCGCCCCCTTGACGGGGTGCGAGTTCATCTCAATCCGCTCCTCGCGGGTCAGCTTGTCCTGCTTGAGCAGCACGTTGTCCCGGATGCCAATCTTGCCCACGTCGTGCAGCAAGCCGCCCCACTCAAGGGCCTCAAGATCGGCTTCGCCCAGACGCATGACCCGGCCGATGTCCCCGGCGATCTCCTTGACCCGCCAGGAGTGCTTGCTGGTGTACGGGTCGCGCTTGTCTACGGCCTCGGCCAGGGCGCCGATGGTCTGCGTGAACATCTCGCGCATCTCGACGTACTGGTGGTAGGCGCGCCGCGTGGTGTAGAGAGGCACCGCGAACACCAGCGTTGCCCACCACGCCATCGAGTAGATCTGGCCCATCAGCCAGCCAAGGGGTGCGAGGCCGACCGGTCCTGTCGAATATCCGTTGGCGTCACCAAACAAGACCTGTCTAACGGTCTGGTCGCTTCTGAGCGCAACCAGCGTTGCTGCGAGCGATGTCAGCGACTCCAGCAACCCCTTGCTG
>JANYAA010000031.1 GCA_025355255.1 Chloroflexota bacterium
CGCGCCCAGGTCGCCTTTGAGGAGACCCGGCATGACCGAACCGCGATCATCGTGTCGGAGCTGCCGTATCAGGTCAACAAGGCCACGCTGCTCGAGAAGATCGCCGACCTCGTCAAGGACAAGCGGCTCGAGGGCATCTCCGACCTGCGCGACGAGTCGGATCGCGACGGGATGCGCATCTACATCGAGGTCAAGCGCGACGCCAACCCGCACAAGGTGCTGAACAACCTGTTCAAGCACACGGCGATGCAGTCCGCGTTCAACCTCAACATGCTCGCGCTGGTGGACGGCCAGCCCCAGACGCTGCCCCTCAAGAGCGTGCTCGCCCACTACGTGGAGCACCGGCGCGAGATCGTCCGCCGCCGGACCGAGTACGACCTTGCCAAGGCGCGCGACCGGGCCCATATCCTCGAGGGCCTCAAAATCGCCCTGGACAACCTCGACGAGGTCATCGCGCTCATCCGGCGTTCCGCCGACACCCCTGCCGCGAAGTTGGGCCTGCAGGAGCGGTTTGGTCTGTCGGAGCGCCAGAGCGAGGCCATCGTTGACCTCCGCCTCGGGCGTCTCGCGGCGCTTGAGCGCCTCAAGATCGAGAACGAGTACCTCGAGATCATCCAGCTCATCGCGGAGCTCGAGGACATCCTGGCCAACCCGTCGCGCGTGCTTGCGATCATCACTGACGAGCTGACGGGCCTCAAGAAGAAGTACGCCGGCGAGCGCCGTACCCGTGTCGTTGACGACTCGTCGCGCGAGATGACCGACGAGGACCTGATCGCCGACGAGGACGTCGTGGTCACGATCAGCCGCCGCGGCTACATCAAGCGCCAGCCCGTCACCGCCTACCGGCGCCAGCATCGCGGCGGCAAGGGGATCATCGGCCACGTCACCCGCGAAGAGGACGCCGTTGAGCACCTCCTCGCCGCCAACACGCATGACTGGGCGCTGTTCTTCACGAACCGCGGCCGGGTGTTCAGCGCCAAGGTCCACGCCATCCCGGACGCCTCTCGTCAGGCGAAGGGCCTCGCGATCATCAATCTGCCAGGTGTTCAGGTGGAGTCCGGCGAAGTGCCGGTGGCGACCATATGCCTGCCGGACTTCGAGCCTGGCCACTACTTGGTGCTCGCCACCCGCCGCGGGATCATCAAGAAGACCCCGCTCGAGGCCTTCGAGCGCGTCCGCGCCACCGGCATCCGCGCCATCACGATCGCCGAGGGCGACGAGCTTGCCTGGGTGTCCGTGTCCAGCGGCAACGACGACGTCATCATCGCCACCGCGCAGGGCATGCTCGCCCGCTTTGGCGAGGATGAGGTCCGCGCGATGGGTCGCGACGCCGCGGGCGTCATCGGCATCCGCCTGGCGCGCCTCGGTGACGCTGTCGTCTCCATGCGGATCGTGGAGCCGGACGCGGACCTGCTGGTGCTGAGTGAAACCGGCTACGGCAAGCGCGTCCCGCTCACCGAGTTCCGCATCAAGCACCGCGGCGGCCAGGGCGTCCGTCTCATCACGCTCGAGGGCCGCAAGACGGGCCTCGTCGCCGCGGTCCAGCAGGTGACGGAGCAGGACGAGGAGCTCGTGCTCATCTCGTCCGGCGGTCAGGTCATCCGCACCGAGACCAAGTCCATCAACCGCTACTCGGCCGCCGCCCGAGGGGTCATCGTCATGCGACTCGGCGCAGGTGACACGGTTGCCGCCATCGCCGCCTTCCGCGCAGGGCTAGCGGACCGCGGTGCCATCGGGGACAATGACAGTCCGACGCCGAGCGGCGGTGAGCCCGGCGGCAGCAAGGGTCACTCGTGACCGCATTCGGCGACGGGGAGGCAGCCGTGTACGCGGACCAGTTCGAGATCTACCACGGCAACGCCAACCCGGAGTTGGCGCGCAAGATCGCCCACTGGATCGGCGGTGAGCCCGGCCGCGCCGAGGTGTTCACGTTTGCCAACGAGAACATCTTCGTCCGCATCTTGGACAACGTCCGCGAGAAGGACGTGTTCCTGGTCCAACCCACATCACGGCCCGTGAACCAGTCGATCATGGAGCTGCTGATCATGATCGACGCCTTCAAGCGGGCGTCAGCGGGCCGGGTCACCGCGGTGGTCCCGTACTACGCCTACGGCCGCTCCGACAAGAAGGACCAGCCGCGCGTGCCGATTACCGCGCGCCTCGTGGCCGACATGATCACCGTGGCCGGTGCGGACCGGATGCTCACGATGGACCTCCACCAGGGCCAGATCCAGGGATTCTTCAACATCCCGGTGGACGAGCTCACGGCGGTCCACCTGCTCAGCCGCTACTTCATGGACCGCAAGCTCCAGGACTGCGTCGTGGTGACGGACCTCGGCTTCGCCAAGCGCGCCCGCCAATTTGCTGAGCTGTTGGACGCCCCGCTCGCGATCGTCGAGAAGCGGCGCCACGGCAACATGGACAAGGCCGAGGTGATCAACGTCATCGGCGAGGTCAAGGGCCGGCGCGTGATCATCGTGGACGACGAGATCGACACCGCTGGCACCCTGATCGAGATCACTCGCGCCCTGGAGAAGGCGGGCGTCCATGAGATCTACGCCTGCGCCACCCACGGCGTGTTGTCGAACCCGGCCATCGAGCGGATCGCCAACTCCAACCTCATCGAGGTGGTGATCACCGACACCATCCCGTTGGCTCCCGAGCGCCACATCGCCAAGATCAAGGTGCTATCCGTGGCGCCGCTGATCGGCGAGGCCATCAAGCGCATCCACCGCGGCGAGTCCGTGGGCGCGCTGTTCTCGTCGGAGGCCCAGTTCGCCCAGGAGATGCTGCTCTGGGAGGACGGCATGGGCGGTCCCTTCCGGGCGGCGAGCAGCCCCGAGGACGGCGTACCATCAACCGCACCGGCGACGGCCGGCGCCTGAACACGCCAATCACGCGGAGATCCATGAGCCTGCAGCTGCACCGCCCGGATGGCAAGGGCGGCCTCGAGGTCAAGACCGGCACCCAGGCGGACTGGCGAGACGGTCTCAAGTCATCGCGCTGGGGCGCGTCGCTCAAGGGCGGCAAGCTGCCGGAGCTGAGCAACCCCGCCATGAACCCCGCCTCCACCGCGCGCTCCATCGCGCTGTGGGTTGGCCTCGCCGCGCTGACGTTCGTGCTGATCGTCGCCGGCTACGGCGTTGGGCTCTGGCGCCTCACGGGTGGCTGAGCACCTCACGGAACCGAGACGCCATCACCGGCGTCCGAGGGCAACCATGAAGCGGATCCTCATCTGCACCGGCGTCCTTGGCGGCGGCACCGCCCTTGTCTTCGCGGCTGCCGCCCTGGCCGCGTCCTTCGCCCCGGCGGGGGACCTCATCCCAGGCACCTGGCAGCAGACCGGCGTGATGCGCGGCGGGCCAGTGATGCTTGGAGGCGGCGTGATGCTTCAGAACGGCCCCAGCAACAACTTCGGCGTCGTGACCGTCACCGGCAGCAGCTCAGGGGTTGCGCCTGCCCCGGCGGTGGACCTCCCCCTCGCGGTCCAGCCCATCGGTACGGAGGCCCCCTGATGCGTGCTGGCTTCATCGTCACCGGCGTGCTGGGGCTGGGCGATGCCAACCCCGCCCTTGGTCCAGGCGCCGTTCCACATGGCAGACACGGTGCTTCCCTGC
>JANYAA010000089.1 GCA_025355255.1 Chloroflexota bacterium
CCAATGTGGAGAGGTCGCCCGGGTCCTCACCCAACTCCACGGCCTTGAGGTAGCGCCGCACGATCTTGCCCGAGCGCGTCTTGGGCAGCGAGTCGCGCACCTCGATCTCGGACGGCTGGGCGATGGGCCCTAGATCCTGGCGCACGTGGTCCTTGAGCGACGCGATCAGGCCGGGTCCAGCCTCGGCACCCTTGCGCAGCACCACGAACGCCTTGATGCGCTCGCCCTTGATGGGATGCGGCAGCCCGATGACGGCCGCCTCCCCCACCGAGGCGTGGCGGACCAGCGATCCCTCAACATCGGCGGTGCCGATGCGGTGACCGGCGATGTTCATGACATCGTCCGCACGGCCCAGCACGGCGAAGTACCCGTCAGCATCGCGGACGGCGATGTCGCCCGCGGCATACATGCCTGGGAGCTGCTCCCAGTACTTCACGTAACGGGCGTGGTCGCCCCACACCGTCCGGAGCATGTACGGGAGCGGTCGGCGCAGCGCCAGCAGCCCTCCATGGCCAGGCGGCAGCGAGTTCCCCTCCTTGTCCACGACATCGGCAACCACGCCCGGCATCGGCTTGCCCACCTTGCCCGGCCGCGCCTCAAACGTCGGCAGCGTGCCCAACACGGGTCCCGCGATCTCTGTCTGCCACCAGTTGTCCACCACCATGCCGCCGGACTGCCCGACGAGGTGTTCCTGTGCCCAGTGATGGGCCGCGGGGTTGAGCGGCTCGCCAGCACAGGCCACCAGACGCAGTCGCGAGAGGTCATACCGGCCGGGGGCATCGGGTCCGTGGCTCATCCACATCCGTACGGCAGTTGGGGCGGTGAACATCACGTTCACGCCGAAGCGCTCGCAGATCTCCCAGGTCACATCGGCAGTGGGAAAGTCCGGCACGCCTTCGCGCACGAGCACCGTTGCCCCTATCGAGAGCGGGCCATACACGATGAAGGAGTGGCCAACGATCCAGCCGATATCGGAGGTTGACCAGTAGATGTCGCGATCGTTGATTTGATAGAAGGCCCGTGCGAGGTATGTGACGCCAACCATGTAGCCGCCCGTCGCGTGGACGACGCCCTTCGGCTTGCCTGTCGTGCCGCTTGTGTAGAGGATGAACAGCGGATCCTCGGCGTCCATCGGCTCGGGCGCGCAGTGGATCTCGTGACCCTCCTGGATGTCGTAGAAATCAAGCTCGCGCTCGCTCTCAAACGTGACGGGCGCATCGCCAGGCCGTGAGCCGCGTCGGTGGACCACCACCCACTCGACCGACGTGTTGTCGCGGACCGCCTCGTCCACCGTGGGTTTGAGGGGGATGCGCTTGCCGCGCCGAAACGTGTAATCCGTGCAGACCACGACGCGCGCGCCGCAGTCGACGATGCGGCTCGCCAGCGCCTGGGTCCCCATACCGGCGTACACGACGCTGTGGATCGCGCCGAGGCGTGCACAGGCGAGCATCGTGATAATCCCCTCGGCCACCAGGGGCATGTACACGATCACCCGGTCGCCCTTGCCCACGCCCAGCCGCTTGAGAGCGTTGGCAAAGCGGTTGACCTCGCGGTACAGGCGCGCATATGTATACGTGTGCTCTTCGCCGTCCTCGCCAATCCAGATCAGTGCGGCGGTATTGCGGCGCTCCCCGTGAACATGGCGGTCGAGGCAGTTGACCGTGGCGTTCAGCTTGCCGCCGAGGAACCACTTGTGATCCGGCAGGGTGAACTCGGACACCGTGGACCAGGGCTCCATCCACTCCACATTGGCGGCCTGCTCCGCCCAGAAGCCGTCCGGGTCGCGCAGCGCGCGGTCCCGCTCAACGGCGTCGTTGCGGAGGTAAGCGCCCCGCGCCAGCGCCAGAGGCGGTGGGATGACGGCCTCATCGTGCATCAAGGCCGAGATTGCGGCCTGCTGGGATTCGGTCAGCTGGATGTCAGACATCTGGGCTCTCCGGGACTGGATGGGCGGCCTGCGCAATCGTAGCCGCGCAGGCGCTCCCCCATGTGGCCAATTCCGGCAAGATAGAGGCCGTCACGCGCCAAGGCTGGGGCCGGCGCGTCCGGAGGTTGACATCGCCACGCGGGTACTCGTCGCCTACGCCACGAAGATGGGTTCCAACCGCGAGATCGCGGACTTCATCGCTGCCGTCCTGCTCGAGCACGGCCTCGATGCCGAGGCTGCGTCCGTCCGCGGGCTAAGGAGCCTTGAGGGGTGGGACGCCGTGGTCCTTGGCTCGGCGCTGTACGCCGCCCATTGGCAGCGGGACGCCAACCGGTTTGTAACCCGCAATCGCGAGGCGCTTGCGGCCCGCCGCGTCTGGGTATTCACAAGCGGGCCGCTGGACCGCACGCTGGCCGCTGCAAACCTCCCCATCGCGCCGAACGCGGCTGAGATCCTTGCCGGCGTCCCATATGAGGGCCATCGCACCTTTGGCGGACGACTGACGCCCGATGCGGAGGGCGTTGACGAGCAGATCTTGCGTACGCACGCCGTCGGCGACTTCCGCGACTGGACGGCCATCCGGGAATGGGCGGCATCCATCGCGCGGGCGCTCACCACCTGACTCGAACCTGCTGGGTCCGAAAGTAGGCCTGTGCGAACGGCGCCTGCGACCCTGCTCAGCCTGATCATCCCGAGGCTCGACCACCTGCTCGCGGGTCGCCGGTCCGGGAGGGACTATCCGGGCTCTGCCTCTTTGGTCGCGCAGCGGCGGTAGGCGATGCGCCGCCCAGCGCGGGGCAGGCGCACGGCCGCACCCGCGTGCTCAAGGCAATAGGCGGCGCGTCCGGCAAGGCGTTGCGATCGCCCGGTGGCCGCCGCGATGTCGGCGGTCGTGAACGGGTCCGGCAGGTCCGCCGGGAAGAGGCCAAACAGGTCGGCCGGCGTCTCCACGTTCAGCGTCTCGACAACCACGGCGAGTCGGCGGTCCAGACGCCGCCAGTCGCGCGGGTGGCGATACCGCACGCCGTCTTCGGCAGGCCCGCGCAGCTCCTCCTCGTGGATCAGCACCAGCTCTAGGCGGAAGTTGGGGTGGGCCAGCAGCGCCGGCATGTGGACGAGCTCCTCGAAGACATCTGCTGCGATACCCCGCTTGGGCGACCGGCGGCGGCGCAGGATGGCGCCGTCAGCATCCACGCGCACGAGCCACTTCTCAACCGGCACGGGGAAGACGAGGGTCACCTGGTGGCCGCCGACGAGCCGAGCCAGTTTCTTCGCGGCGGAGCCGAAGCTCCCCGTCTGGATCTCCACAAGGCCGCTCGGCGTGACCACGTCGATGACGAAGCCGTCGACCACGCACTCCGTCAGGGCGCCGGGAGCTGCCGCGGCGTAGAGCGCTTTGAGGGCGGCGTGAAGGGAGCCCTCCCGATACGTGGAGAGCCCGGACCCAGACGGCTGCGGGTCCGTCAACGCCCGCGCAGCAGCACGGCTCCCATCAGGTCCGGACCCAGGTGCGGCCCTGTGGAGGAGCCGATCTGCGCGACGAGGACCTTGGCGGGGTCGATCCCGCCGGGGATCCTCGCCACCAGGCGCTCGCGGAAGTCGGCCACCTCGGCGGCTGAGCTCGTTGGCGTGTGCATGATGGCCAGGCGCTCGATGGGACCGCTTGTGCTGAGCTCGATCGCGAGCTCCCGCGCCTTGGCCCGCGTGCGTGTCGTCCGGTCCGCGACCACCTCGCCGTCTCGCACGGTGATGATGGGCTTCACCGACAGGACCGTGCCAATGGCGGCGCGGGCAGCCGAGAGCCGCCCGTTGCGGCGGAGGTACTCGAGCGTGTCCACCGCCACGAAGAGGTCCAGGTCCGGCACCCGCAACCGCACGCCGTCGGCAACCGCCGCGGCGGTGAGCCCCGTAGCCACCAGCTCGGAGGCGAGGAGTGCGGCGAGCCCCGTCGCCATCGACGTGGTGGCGGTGTCGATGATGTGGATCTCCCGGTTGGGCAGCATGGACGCCGCAAGAGTGGCGGACTGCAGCGTGCCCGAGAGCTTGCTGCCGATCAGCGGGCACACGACCGCGTCAGCGCCGCCTGCAAAGCACGCCTCGAACGTCTCCTTAAACGTCCCAGGGGCGGGCGCCGCCGTTGTGGGAATGTCTGATCCGGCGGCCAGGAGCCGCTCCCAGAACTGGGCGGTGGTGATATCGACACCGTCACGGAACTCCGCGCCGCCAAAGCGCACCCAGAGTGGTACCACGGTGATCCCGGCGGCGGCTGCGAGTTCGGGAGGCAGGTCCGCGGTCGAGTCGGTAACGACGGCGATCCGTCCCATGGCTCCTCCGTGGCGCTCGGCGGTCGGCACGTCGTGGCCGCCCGTATCCGGGACCATCACCACGATGCCACGGATATGGGCACCGCGGCAGGCCCTTTGTCACTCGTCAGACCACCTGCGTGAAGTGCCACCCCACCGGGAGCTCCGGCGGCTGACCCCCCGGCTATACGTGCGGCGCGACGCCCTCGGCCAGCTGGACCATGAGCTCGGTCTGCGCGTTGAACTCCAGCAGCGGGAAGTGGCTCCGCGCCACGAACTCCACCGGAACGCGCACCTGCCGCCGGATGGCCAGCAGCGACTCCACAAGCTCATCGGCCGTGCCTGCGTAGGTTGCCCGCCCGGTCAACAAAGCCTCATCGGGCCGCGTGAACGCGGGCGCTGCGGGCGGGGGCAGGGAACGCGTGGCGGAGGCCTCCATGTCGGAGTACTTCCACTGCATCGCCCAGAGCGCGTCGCGGTAGCGAGCAAAGGCGTCCTCGCGTGACGCACCAGGCAGCAGGATCGAGTAGTGGATGAA
>JANYAA010000098.1 GCA_025355255.1 Chloroflexota bacterium
GCCGGCGCTTCCGGAGGCGTTGTTGGTTGGCGTGGTGGGCGTAGTGGTCGCAGGGCCGGCGCCGGTGGCGCGGGCTGCCTCAGCCTCGTGCATCTGCCGGTGCATCTCGCCCATCCAGGTGCGGCGCGGATCGCCATCGGCGAAGCGGTTGCCCCAGGGGCCGTGCCCGCTCCATAGGCCCTGCGCCCAATCGCCGTGCATGCGGTGCCGACGGCGTGCGCCGCCAATCGCCAATGCGATGGCGAACAGGACGAAGAGGAAGAACAGGCCGCCAATGTGCGGTCCGCCCAGCAGCAGCCACACCGCAGGGTTGCCGGTGCCGCCGGCAACAGCTGAGGCGACGCCCGCCTGGAAGCCGAGCGTGCCCGCGGCAACAGCGACGAGCCCGAAGAAGAAGACGCCGAGGATTGCGCGCATGTGTCTGTGTGATCTCCGTTGTGGCGACCTTTGGGCGGTCGCCGTGCTTGATGGAGACCACTCTCTGCCCGAGATGTGCAGAAGTTGTGCGTGCAGCGTGCAGGTTCGGCCGATATGCGCTGCGGCCCGGACCGTCGAGTCCGTAACACTCACCCGATGCGTGCAAAGCCCTCGTCGAGGGCGGGGCGTGGCCTGGATGCCCCAAAGCAGCTCGTACCACTCACCGGGGGCTGGTATGAGCTGCTGACGGTCCGGCGCGTGCCGTAGCACCACCCGGGTGAGTGGTACGGCACGGCGGAGCCCAAGCGGCCGGCCCGCATCGGGCCTCAGTCGCCCAGGCAGGTCCCCACGTTGCGTGCCGCGCGCACCCAGGCGTGGTCCGGCGGCACCGTGTTGCGCCTCCCGGCTACCTTCGCCAGCGGCACCGCCGCGATACCGTCGCCCTGCGCAGCAACCATGACGCCCCACGTGCCTGCGGCCACGAAGTCCGCAGCGGCGGTGCCCAGACGAGTGGCGAGCAGGCGGTCAATGGGTGACGGCGTCCCGCCGCGCTGCACGTAGCCCAGAATGGTCACACGCGACTCCAGCCCGGTCAGCTGCTCCAGCTGCTGCGTCAGGCGGAGCGTGTTGCCCTCGTGCTGCAGCTCAAGCTTGACGATCTCCGCCTTCGCCGCCTCGCGGGCGATCGGATCCTTTGTGACAGTCACGCGCGCCTCGGCTGCGGCCAGCGCCTTGGCGTCGTCAACGTTGCGGGCGCCCTCGGCGACGGCCACGATCGAGAAGTTGGTGCCCTTCCTGACGCGATCGCGGATGGCGTTGGCGATGCTGCCGATGGAGTAGGGGATCTCCGGGATGAGGATCACGTCCGCGCCGCCCGCGAGGCCCGCCCCAAGCGTCAGCCAGCCCGCGCGATGCCCCATCACCTCGGCCACGATGATCCGGTGGTGGCTGTGCGCCGTTGAGTGCAGCCGGTCGATCGCCTCGGTGGCGATCTCGAGCGCCGTCGCAAAGCCAAATGTGGCATCGGTGCCCGCAACGTCGTTGTCGATGGTCTTCGGCAGCGTCAGCACGTTGAGCCCCGCGCGGGACAGGCGCAGCGCGTTCTTGGCCGTGCCGCCGCCGCCCAGGCAGACGAGGCCCTCGAGCCGCTCCTTGCGGCAGACCTCGAGGATCTGGTCGGTGACGTCGCGGACCTCGCCGTCCGTGAGCATCCTCGTGGGCTTGTCGCGGCTGGTGCCGAGGATCGTCCCGCCAATCGTCAGGATCCCGGCCAGCTGCTTCTTCTGGAGCAAGGTCCTGCGGTTCTCTGCGAGACCGCGGAAGCCGTCGCGGAAGCCGACCACCTCAAACCCGTAGGTGCCGATGGCCGCCTTGCCGAAGCCGCGGATTGCAGCGTTGAGCCCGGGGCTGTCGCCGCCCGCGGTGAGGATCCCGACGCGCCGTGTTGCCATGAGGCCAGAATACGGGGTGCGATGCGGCCCCGGCGTACCCCGCGGGTACACTTCGGCCGTGGAACGCCTCCTGATGCTTGATGGCAACGGCCTCATCTACCGTGGCTACTTCGCGCTGATCGACCAGCCGCTGACCACGTCGAAGGGCGAGCTGGTCACCGCGATCTTCGGCTTCACCAACATCGTCCTGCGCGCCATCGCGGACACGAAGCCGGACCACATCGCGGTTGCCTTTGACCTGGGCAAGCCCACGTTCCGCCACGAGCGCTACGCCGAATACAAGGGCACGCGTCAGCGGATGCCCGACGACATGCGGATCCAGATCCCGCGCGTCCGGGAAGTGGTGGCCGCCATGGGCATCCCCGTGTATGAGCGTGAGGGATTTGAGGCGGACGACGTGATCGCCACGCTCACCGGACAAGCCGTCGCCAAAGGTCTGGAGACGATCATCCTGACGGGCGATCTGGACATGCTCCAGCTCGTGGACGAGCACACGCGGCTAATGGTCTCGCTGCGCGGCGGCATCGCCAACACCGTCGCGTACGACATCGAGCGCATCAACGAGCGCTGGGGTCTGCGCGCGGCGCAGATGCTCGACTACAAGGCGCTCAAGGGCGACCCGTCCGACAACATCCCGGGTATCCCGGGTGTGGGCGAAAAGACGGCGGCCAAGCTGATCGCCACGTGGGGCAGCCTCGACGCGCTGTACGAGAACATCGACCAGGTGGCGCCGGTCAAGCTGCAGCCGCTGCTTGCGGAGCATCGCGGGACCGTGATGGAGAGCCGGGAGCTGATGCGGCTCATCCGAGATGTGGACGTTGTGCTGGATCCGGACCGCGGGCGGGTGGGGGACTACGATCGCGAGGCCGTGGTGCGGCTGTTCCGTGAGTTTGAGTTCCGGACGCTGATTGACCGGCTGCCGCCGTTGTTGGGCGAGCGCCCTGAGGAGGCGCGGGCGTTGCTGCGCGAGGCCCGCGAGGGCTCAATGGGCGCCTCGAAGTCGAATGCGCCCGGCGGCGCAACCGCGGCCAAGGCGCCTGGTGCGCCCAGACCTGATGCTGGCCAACTGTCGCTGATGATGGACTTCGATGAGGTGCGAACCGGCTCGGGCGGCTTCGGCGCCGCCGGCGGCATCACCACCACGCCGCCAGCCGTTGAGGCACGGGCGCAGGCGCTGGCCGAGGCGTTGGGCGACTTGCCCGGTGCCCTGGCTGCCGCGCTGATTGACCCGGGGCGGATTGGCGTTGTGGGCCCGGATGGCGTCGCCGCGCTGGAGCCGTGGCTCCGGGGTCTCGCGGTTGTGGGTATTGCGCAGGTGCTCAGTGAGCTGCGGCCGTTGGCCGGTGTGCCTCAGGCGCTCGCGGTGGCGGGCGAGGACGGGCGGGTTGTGGCAGCGGACGGGCCCGAGGCGGCTGTTGCGCTGCGTCATCTCGTGGAGGCGGCGGGTACCCCGCTAGTTGGTCACGAGGTGAAGGCGCTGCTCACGGCGCGTTTCGCCGAGGATGCGGACGCCCCGGCCACGCCCATCGCGTTTGACACCCAGATCGCCGCGTACCTGGTGAACGCCGCGCTGCGCGCCCAGAAGATCGCCGATGTCGTTGCCGAGCGGCTGGACCAGGTGCTGCCGCCAACCGCTGCGGGTCTGCCGCCCACGGCCGTGGCCGGGCTTGAGGCGCTTGCCGCCTTGGCTGTCAGACCGTCACTTGAGCTCTCGCTCCGCGACGAGGGCGCCGAACGCCTGTTCCACGAGATTGAGCTGCCGCTGATCCCCATCCTCGCGCGGATGGAGGCGGCGGGCATCGCGCTGGACCGTGACGCCCTGGCGAATCTTGATCGCGAGTTCGCCACGGAGATCGAGCGGCTTGAGACGGAGATCTACGCCGCCGTGGGGCACCGGTTCACCATCGGCTCGCCCAAGCAGCTTGGCGAGATCCTGTTTGAGGAGCTGCACCTCCCCCACGGGCGCAAGACGAAGACCGGCTACTCGACGGACGCGACGGTTCTGGAGGAGCTGCGCGGCGTCCATCCGGTGGTTCAGCCTGTGCTTGACTGGCGCATCTACACAAAGCTGCGCTCCACCTACGTAGAGGCGCTGCCCAACCTGATCGGGCCAGACGGCCGGCTCCACACGCTGTTCAACCAGGCCGTGGCGGCGACGGGGCGGCTGTCATCATCCGACCCGAACCTCCAAAACATCCCCATCCGCACGCCGCTGGGCCGACGGATCCGCCACGCCTTCGTGTCGGACTCGCCGGACACGACGCTGGTGGCCGCTGATTACAGCCAGATTGAGCTGCGAATCATCGCCCACGTCTCGGGCGATGAGCATCTGGCCGACGCCTTCGCACGCGAGGCCGACATCCACCGCGAGACCGCCGCGCGCGTGCTCCACAAGGATGCGGCGGACGTGACCTCAGATGAGCGCTCGATGGCCAAGATGGTGAACTTCGGTCTGGCCTACGGGATGAGCGACTTTGGGCTCTCGTCCCGCGCCGGGATCAGCCAGGCGGAGGCGCGCGAGTTCATCCAGGGCTACTTCCTTGCGTACGGCGGCATCGGCCGCTACATGACGCACATACGTGAGACGGCGGCCGAGGTGGGCTACGTCGCCACGTTGCTTGGACGGCGGCGCCGCATCCCGGAGCTGAGCTCCTCCAACGGGGCGCTGCGAGCGGCCGGCGAGCGGATGGCGATCAACATGCCGATCCAGGGGACGGCCGCCGACATTGTGAAGATCGCGATGATCCGCATGGACCGGGCACTGCGCGACGGCGGGTTCCGTGCTCGGCTCCTGCTCTCCGTCCACGACGAGCTGCTCCTTGAGGCGCCGCGCACCGAGGTGGACCGCCTGATACCGGTGCTGCGTGAGGCGATGGAGGGCGCGCTGCCGCTGTCCGTCGCCCTCACCGTGGAGGTCAAGGTGGGCGACTCGTGGGAAGGCATGACGCCCGTCTCACGCCGCGACGCCGTGCTGGCCGAGGCGGACACCGAACCCGAGGAACTTGGCGCCGGCTGACGTCGCGGCCGCGTGCGCGCACGGGCCAGACGCCCACTCGCCCCACCTGTCATATCGTCTGCGCGATGCCCGAACTCCCCGAAGTCGAGACCGTTGTGCGCGATCTCCGGCGCCACCTGCTGCCAGACGGCAGCCGGCCTGCACCGGTGATTGTGGCTGCCCGCGTGGTCTGGCCCGGCACGCTCCGCGACGGGGACCCGCAGGCGTTTGTCGCGGGTGTGACTGGTCACCGCATCGAGGCGGTTGGGCGGCGCGGCAAGCTCATCGTGGTGGACCTCAACGGCGGCGCATTCCTGACGATCCACCTCAAAATGACCGGCCAGATCTTCGTGGTCATGGCCGCCATCCCGCATGACCCGTACGAGCGGCTGGCGCTGATCCTCGATGACGGGCGCGAGGTGCGCTTCCGCGACATCCGCAAGTTTGGCCGGATTGGCCTCTACAGCGCCGACGACGACCCGTTTGACGAGCTTGGCCCGGAGCCGCTGGACCCGCGCTTCACGCTGCGCGAGTTCCGCTCGATCATCCGCGGTCGGCGCGCGCGGCTCAAACCGCTGCTGGTGAACCAGTCGTTCATGGTGGGCGTCGGCAACATCTA
>JANYAA010000114.1 GCA_025355255.1 Chloroflexota bacterium
TGGCCCGGGCATCCGGCGCGCGTCTGGCCTTTGACGCCGCTGCCCTGCCTGCGCTGAGCGGCGCGCTGGATGCGGCCCGGGCCGGTGTGGAGACCGGCGGGGCGGCGCACAACCGACGGTTCACGGCGCCCGCCCTCGCCGTTGCGCCGGGCATCGCACACGAGGCCGTGACCCTGGCGCATGACCCGCAGACGTCGGGCGGGCTGCTGGCGGCGGTGGCGCCGGAACAGCTGGAGGCCCTCGAAGCGGACCTCGCGCGATCCGGCGTGTCGTCGTGGCGCGTGGGCGCGGTAGAGGCGCTCGCCGAGGGCGAACTCCCGGGCGTCGCTCTTCGCTAGGGACTAGCGGAGCTTCTGCCAGGCGCCCGCAGCAATCACCGCTGCGTACACCGCCGCCCAAGCGAGTCCCGGCAGCAGCAGCCGGCTGAACACCTCCCCAAACGCAGCACCCGCGTCTGTGGACGCGAGGATGAGCGAGATCAGCGAGCCGTACGAGAACCCGAAGGCGGCCAGCGCACCCACGGCAATCCCGCCCAGCACCAGACCGGCGATGGCCGGGCCTGCCTTGAACCCGATCATCCGCATGGTCATGTCCGCCGTGAAGCCGCCGCCGAAGAACGCGAGGATGAGCCCGAAGAAGCCGATCCGCGGCGCAATCACCGACACGACGAGCCCGCCGATCAGCGCAATCGCGAAGGCGCCGATGGCCTGCGCCGGCGTCAGCGAGGTCAGCGGGTCAAAAGCAGGCTTGCCGCAGTCGATGCAGCGCATGCCCACCGGACCCTGCATGGAGCAGCGAGTGCAGATGGGCCGGTCGCAGCGGCCGCAGCTGATCCAGGTCTCGCGGTCTGGGTGGCGATAGCAGAAGGACGGCCCGTCGGTGGCGGGCAGTTGGTCGGGAGTGGCCGGTTCGGTCATGCCCGGAGGGTGCCGCGCGCTCGACGAGCCGTCAAATGCCCGACCGCGCCAGGGCTACAGGCCCCAGTAGGTCCCGTCCATCCAGTCAGGGTCCGCAGCGAGCAGCGCTCGGAGCTCGCGGTAGCGCGCGTCCTGCCCGGGGCTTTCCGCATTGGCCTTGTAGGTGGACTCGTCGTCAAAGACCGCAACGAGGAAATACGTCGGGTTGGGATACGGGTTGCGCTCGGGCTTGAAGAGGAAGCTTGCGCGATACCCGGGCATCGGCGCCTCGCGCATCGTCTCGCTGATCGCAATCAGCTCGTTCTCTTTACCCGGGAGCGGCTGGATTCTGGCCATCGTGCCGTACATGGGACGCACCTCCTTACGCGCATCATGGCAGGGCGCGCGGACATTGCAACCCGTGATCTGCCCGTGATCTATCTGGCCGCGAGTGACCGCCGCCCGATCTGCGCCAGCGCCGCCTCCACGTCGTCTGCCATCGGCACGGGTTGGTGTGACGCCACGGCCTTTGCCCCAGCCTCGCGCGCCTCGTCGACGATGTCGGGCCGGCCCTTGGCCTCCCAGCGGTCAAACGTGCCGTGGTAGCCAAGCCGGGGCATGAACCACTCGCCGCCGCGGACCGCGTCGCGCGTCTCGGTGCGAGCGAGGAAGTCGCCCACCGGCCCCACCTCGTCCAGCGCGGCCAACACGTCTGACTCGCCGACGCCGCGGCTGCTGCCGGCGCCAATCCCGTTGCGGATGCGGCGCAGGGCGCGGTAGACCTCCACGTCGATCACCAGCTGCTCAAGGCACAGCGTTGACGCTCCGCCCAACGCCCCCGGGCCAATAAGCACGTCCGGCCAGGAGAGCACAGGCAGCATCCAGTTCATCGTCCGCTCGTAGCCCGCCTGGATCCCTGGCGCAAACGCCCCGGTCCCGCCACTGGATGACGTGGCAGGCAACCCGTAGAAGCGCGCCATCTCCGTGACCGCCGCGCCAAGCAGCGAGTGCTCCGGCCCACCGCCGCCCCATCGGCCGGTCCGCGGCTCCATCACCGCAAGCGCCGGTCCGTAGAACACCGGCGTCCCGGGCGCCATGGCCTGGACCAAGCACAGGGCGCCCAGCACCTCCGCATTGCCGCTGACGATCGTTGACCGCAGACCGGTGGGCGCAGAGGTGCCCATCATCGGCATCGGCATGATGCAGATGGGGATGTCCCAGCCCGCAGTGGCGAGGTACGCGTCCGTGTGCGCCTCCTCCAGCGCCAGCGGCGACACGGGGCAGAACAGCACCGAGAAGGGGTGCAGCGCGCGGACCGCCTCGCGCCCGCCAAACAGGGCGCCGAGGATCTCCAGCAGCCATGCGGCTTCGGCCGGTCCCGCAATCTCGTCCTGGATGTGCTTGGAGAAGAGGCGGTGGACCTCGGTCCAGTGGGCGACTGCCGGGCCGACGCCCGGACCCGACACGCCTGAGTTCACCATGCGCCAATAGAGGCCAATCTCGTCGATGGCGTCCACGAGCTTCGTGGCCGTAGCCCAGTCGTCGGGGGTTGCCGCGCGGCGCACGCCGGTCGCCGGGTCGTAGAACGTTGTGGACTCGCCGTCCGGCATCAGCGTGCACTCGCCGGCGCCCGCCCTGAACGCAAAGCCCGGCCGGCGCCCGCCAAGCGTGAACTGCCTGGGGGCGGCGGCTAGCGACGCCTCCACCAGCGCGCGCGGGAACCGCACCCGGCGCTCGCCCTCGTCCACCTGCGCGCCCGCCTGCCCCAGCAGCGCGCGGGCCTTCGCGGAGTCAACGCGCATGCCGGTCCGGGCAAGGGCCGCGAGGCTCTGCTCGTGGATGGAGGCGATCTCGGCGTCGGTCAGAACACGCAGCAGGGTGGGCATGGCGGGACGCTACCACCGCCGGCGGCGGGTCGGAAGGTTGTTGCGCATGCAACGAGTATGATGGGGACATGACCACCGACATCGATCCCCGCGCCGCCTACCACGCCATGACCGAGACCCTGATCAGCAACATCCGCGAGCACGGCGAGCCGCGCAGCGGGCCCTTCCTGGGCCGTCCCGTGCTGCTGCTGACCACCACCGGCGCCAAGTCCGGCGAGCCGCGCCTCGTGCCGCTGGTGTTCAGCCGCGACGGCGAGGACCTCGTGATCATGGGGAGCAAGGGGGGCGCACCGGCGCACCCGGCGTGGTTCCTCAATCTCCAGGCCAACCCCATCGTCACTGTGGAGACGGGCGGCGAGCAGTACCAGGCCCGCGCCGTCATCACCGAGGGCGAGGAGCGCGGCCGTCTGTGGGACGCCCACGTCGCGCTGAACCCAGGCTTCGCTGACTACGAGAAGCGGACGACGCGCCTGATCCCGGCCATCAGGCTGGAGCGGATGCGCTAGACCGCGCACCGCTGGGCCACCGGCGGTTACACTTCGCCAGTCGGACTCAACACTCGAGGTACACCAGTGCCGAAGGAGTACGTCCGCCTCACCACACCGCTGGTGCGCGACAACCGCCAGTCGCCGCTCCGCCCCGCAACATGGGACGAAGCGCTCGACAAGGTGGCTGCAGGGCTCACGGCGGCTGGCGCGGCGCACGGCTCCAGGACCTACGGGATTTTCAGCTGCAGCCGGTCGACCAACGAGGTCAACTTCGCGGCGCAGAAGCTCTCCCAAGTGGTTCTGGGCAGCAACAACATCGACAGCTGCAACCGAACCTGACACGCCCCCTCTGTCGCCGGTCTGGCGACCGTGTTTGGTGCTGGCGGTTCAACCAGCTCATATCGAGAGGCTGAGGAGACGGATCTCGTCCTCCTGTGGGGCAGCAACGCCCGCGAGACGCACCCGATCTTCTTCCACCACATGCTCAAGGGCATCCACAACGGTGCGCGCCTGATCACGGTTGACCCGCGGCGCACGTCGTCGGCCGAGTGGGCGGATTTGTGGCTTGGCCTTGACGTGGGAACGGACATCGTCCTCGCCAACGCGATGGGCCGCGAGATCATCGCCGCTGGCCTTGCCAACGAGGAGTTCATCAACCGCGCCACCACGGGCTATGACGCCTATCGGGAGGCAGTCCAGCCGTTCACGCTGGAGTACGCGGAGCGGGTGACCGGCGTCCCGGCTGACGCCATCCGCGAGGCGGCCCATGCGTACGCCACCGCCGACAAGGCGATGATCTGCTGGACGCTGGGCATTACCGAGCACCACAACGCGGTGGACAACGTGCTTGCCCTCATCAGCCTGTCGCTCCTGACAGGGCACGTGGGCAAGTGGGGCAGCGGCGTCAACCCGCTCCGCGGTCAGAACAACGTCCAGGGTGGCGGTGACGCCGGCGCTCTGCCGGACCGGCTGCCGGGCTTCCAGCATGTCGAGAACGACGC
>JANYAA010000130.1 GCA_025355255.1 Chloroflexota bacterium
CGCGCCAGTCGTCCTCCCCGACCAGCACCGCGTTGCCGCGCTTGCCGGTGATCTGGACCCTCGTCTACACCAGGCAGGCCCAGAAGGACGCCGAGAAGTTCGCCGCAGCCGGCCTGAAGCCCAAGGCCCAGGCCCTGCTGGCGATACTCGCAGAAAACCCCGATCAGACGCCGCCCGCCTTCGAGAAGCTCGTGGGCGACCTGTCGGGGGCGTACTCCCGGCGCATCAGCCTGCAGCACCGCCTGGTCTACCAGGTCCTTGACGACGCTAGGACCGTGAAGGTGCTCCGGATGTGGACGCACTACCAGTAGGCCAACCGCGCAGTCACCCGAGGCGCACCCGCAGCGGCCACGCGACCGGGACAAAGAGGTCGGTACTGGAGGTTTGAGACCTCTCGCCCCGACCAAACTCGAGACATGCTGAAGCCGGGCTCCGCTGGGGTCCGGCTTCTTCTCTGCCCGGCCCGTCCATCGGTCCCGCGTTCTCTCGACCGTACGCCGCGCCTCTCGTCACAGCAAGCGAGTTGTGTACGGTCCTCGACCTCGACCTCGACCTCGTCGGGGCGCGCCGAGCCCCACGCCTTGACCCGGGAGTATCTAACAACTATTGTGATAACGCAATGGTTGATGACGCCGCTCCCGTCCTCGAAGGTCGGCTGACCGTCGCCCAGGCCGCTCGTCGGCTTGGCGTCACGCAGGCCATGGTCAGGCATCTCATCGCAACTGGTGAGCTGCCAGCGGAGCGCATCGGTGGCAGGACCTGGATCGTGTCACGCGACGCCGTGGAGCGGCGAGCGGACCAGGGGCCGCAGGGCGGTCGCCGCTTCGGCGCGGCGAACGCATGGGCGATCCTGTACATGCTGGCCGGCGAGCCGGTCGAGTGGATCGACCGGCCGAGCCGCTGGAGGCTGCGGCGCTATCTCGCGTCGCACCCGCCCTCGGCGGACCGCGCACGGTTCGTCAATCGTGGCCGGCCAAGAGGCTACCGGGCCCACCCGTCGCTGCTGGCCGCGGTCCGCAGCGACCCCGACCTGATGCTCACCGGCGCCTCCGGCGCGTCCGAGTGCCGGCTGGGCCTGGTCGGCGGCGCCGGCGAGGTCGACGCCTACGTCGCCGAGGCCCGTCTCGATGCGGTTGTCCGGCTGCACCACCTTCGACCGTCGGCGGACCCGAACGTCACCCTGCGCGCCGTTCCGCGGTTCACTGCGAGGTGGCCGCCCGACCGGCTCGCGCCAGCGACTGCGATCGCGCTGGACCTGCTCGACAGTCCGGAGCCCCGCGCCAGGCAGGTCGGGGACGAAGTCCTGAGGGAGATCGAGCGTGCCTACGCTCAGCGTCACGCCGGTCGATGACGCCGAGGCGGAGGTCTGGAGGCTCGCCCGCGAGGTGGCCAGTCTCCTCAAGGGCCTCCCCTGGATCCTGATCGGCGGCCTGATGGTCAGGATCATCGAGGCCGAGCACGGCGTCTCAACCGAGTGGACCACCGGCGATGTCGACGCGGTGCTCGACATCCGCGCGATGTCGTCGGCGACCGAGGAGGCGTCCCGCCGGCTCATGGCCGTCGGCTTCGAGCCGGAGCGCGATGACTCCCTGGTCTTCCGCTTCGTCCGCGGCCACGACATCGTCGACGTGCTCGCGCCCGACAACCTGGGCGAACGGGCCAGGCTGACCACCGTGCCGCCGGACTCGACCATGGAGGCGCTTGGCAGCCGCCAGGCGCTCACCCGCGGCCGCGCCGTGACCGTCGACGCCGGGGACGGCCCCTTCGAGCTCCCGGTCCCGTCACTCGTTGGCGCGATCGTCATCAAGGCCCGGGTCGTGGGCAGTGTGCAGAACCGGAACACCCGCAGGAAGCACGAGCGGGATCTCGCCCGCTTGCTTGCGGTCGTCGACGATCCAGTCGCGATGCTGGCCGAGCTGACCGGCCGCGAGCGCGGGTACCTGCGCCAGCGGGCCGAGATGGTCGATGTGGCTCACCTGGCCTGGGGGCGCGTGCCGGGCGCCGAGAACGGGATCGTCGCCCTCTCAATCCTCGTCGACGGCGCGTAGGGTTGGACCGGAGGCGTGCCGGGACGCGGCGACGCGCGACGGGGCGAGGCCTCGTGCGTGGGTCAGCGCGCGTCCCCCGCTGCGGGTTGAGGAGGCGGCCCTCCGCCTCGCAGCGTCAGGCGACCCGCACCGGCAGGGACCACGAGACCGGGACAAAGAGGTCGGTACTGGAGGTGTGAGACCTCTCGCCCCGACCAGATCCCGCCAGCACCCCATTCGTGCGTGGATCCGGCCCGCTGACTCCTCTCTCCGGCCCGGCATCTCGCACCGTCCGACCTCTTTGTCCCGCCGCATTGCCTGAAGCGCTGGCATCCTGATAACCGCGTTGCGCAAAAGCCCTGCCATCTCGTAAACTGACGACATGCTGACACGCGACCAGGTGAATGCGCTGAACCCGTGGTGGAGCGATCCGGGCTGGCGGCCGGCGGACGACCCGCACCTCGCGGCCGCCGCCGGGGCGCCGTTCCGCTGGGATCCCCGCCCGCTAGCCGCGGACGACCTCGCCTCGGGCGCCGTCTTCACCCTGCGCGGCCTCCGGCAGAGCGGCAAGACGACGCTCGCCAAGCGCCTCATCGCCGACCGCGTCGCGGCCGGGCGGGCCCGGCGCACCTGCTTCCTCACGCTCCAGACGGTCGCCACCGCCGACGAGCTGCGCGAGGCCGTGGAGCTGGTGCTGCGCCTCTGGCCGGACGCCCCGGGCGACTGGCTGTTCGTCCTCGACGAGCTGACGTTCGTCCCGGACTGGGCGCGCCCGATCGCCTACCTGCGCGAGCACGACCGCGCGTTCCGGGCCGCGACCGTGCTCCTCACGGGATCGTCCGCCCACGACCTCGCGGCGTCGGCGGACCTCCTCCACGACCGGCGCGGGCGCTGGCACCGCCCGCTCGACCGCCTGCACATGCCGATGAGCTTCCGCGACTACGCCGCGGCCCGGAATCCGGGCGCGGTGCCGGAGGCGGCGACCGCCCTCGCGGACCTGCTCGCCCCCGCCGGGCGCGCCGCCGTGGAGGCCGCGAGCCTGCGCACGGCCGAGCTCGACCAGTACCTCGGCGAGTACGTCCGCTGCGGCGGGCTGCCGGCGCCCGTCACGGACATGCTCCTCGACGGCCGCGTCGCCGACGCCACGGTGACCGAGCTCTGGCGGGGCATCTCGGCCGACGCGCGGCGCCTGTCGCGCAGCGACCTCGTCCTGCGCAAGCTCCTCGCCAGGATGGTGGTCGCGCTGTCCTCGATGACCGACACCGGCACCCTCGCCCACGAGCTCGACGTCAGCCGGGCCACCGCCGCGGCCTATGTCGGCGTCCTCGCGGCGTCGTTCGCGCTGATCGCGCTCCACCAGCGCGACGGCAAGCGCCAGGCCGGGCCGGCGCTCAGGCGGCCGCGCAAGCTGTACCTCGGCGACCCCGCCCTGGCGGCGATCCCCGGCGTGCTCGGCGGCCCGGCCCCGGCCGAGGGCGCCCTCGTCGAGAACGCCCTCGCCATCGCCCTGCTCCGGGCCGACCCGTCGGCGCTCGAGGGCTTCGCGCACCCCGACCGCCTGTACTACTGGCGCAGCGCCGACGGCCGCGAGGTGGACTTCCTCGTCACGGGCCCGGAGCCGGTGGCGGTCGAGTCCAAGTACGCCGCCCACCGCAGCGGCAAGGACTACGAGAGCATCACCAAGGCGTTCGGGCGGGGGATCATGGTGAGCCGGAGGGACGTCGAGCTCGACCGGGACGTGCTCACGGTGCCGGCCGGCGTGCTGCTGGCGCTGCTGGGCTGAGGGAGGGAGTCGCGATGGCACGAACCTGGCTGTCGATCCGCGTGGAGCTCGTCGAGGGCCGCGGGGATCGCCTGTGGCCGCCCGCGTCGGCGCGGATCCGTTCATACAACCTGGGTCCCGACCGGCACCCCTGACCACGGGCCTCCGCGCCGGTCGCAAGCATGGGCGCACCGAGTCACCGTGGTATCGTGGTGCACCATTCGCCCGACCGGAGGCCGCCGTGACGATCAAGTCCCGCACCTTGCGCCTGCCCGCCGACCGGGCCGAGGCCCTCGAGGCGATCGCCGGCGTCGACGGGGTGTCGGTCAACGAGGAGATCGAGCGGGCGATCACCGCCCACATCGAGGCCCGCCGGTCCGACCCCGGCTTCCGCCAGCGCCTCCAGGCCAGCCTCGAGCGCAACCGCGAGGTCCTCGAGCGCCTCTCTCGGTGACGGTCTACCTCGACCTGGCCGACTACCTGCTCATCGCGGAGGCGGTCCTCGGGCTGCCGGCCGAGCTCATCGCCGGCTTCAACCGGATCGGGCTCGCGGACTCCGCGCTGGCCGCTCCGCAGGGAGGCTTCGGCGGCGTCGAGGCCTATCCCGACTTCGCGACCAAGGCGGCAGTGCTCTGCTGGCACCTGGTCATGAACCACCCGCTGCCCGACGGCAACAAGCGCGCCGCCTTCCTGGCGACGGTCGAGTTCGTCGAGCGCAACGGCCGCGCTTGGACCCCGGCGCCGGGCGACCCGGGCGAGACGGACCGCGTCATCCGGGGCGTCGCGGGCGGCGAGATGAGCGAGGCGGCGTTCCGGAACTGGATCGCCCAGCGCATCGGATGAGTCCTGCGCTCCTCACAGGACGCGCACCGGCAGCCGCCACGAGACCGGGACAAAGAGGTCGGTGCCGGAGGTTTGAGACCTCTCGCCCCGACCAGTCTCAGCTCACCGCCGGTTGCGGCCCTCCCAGCCACGACGCCTCGTGTCGCTGGAGCCGCCGACCGGCTCCCGGACCAGAACGCCCGCCGGAAGAGCTGACCTTGGCGCGGGAAGGAGGCCTAGACTGGGGCCACCGACGCGGACACTCCAACGCTGCGCGGAGCCCCGACGCAGGGCAACGATCCGGCCGACTCAGCCGAACGAGGATGACAGCGATGCCCACCGGATCTGGGGTTGAGGCTCGCGCCGCTCGGGCGGTTGCCGACCGGCTCGCCGATCTGATCGAGATCGAGCGTCAGATCTCCGACTCATCTGACGGATGGGCCAGCGCCGTCCGCGATCACCCGGAAGCGGTCGAGCTGCTTGAGCGGACCCGCTCGACGGCGGCGTCGCATCGCGAGGCACTCGAGCGCTCACGCGAGGCACAGGATCGCGTTGAACGCCGAGAGCGAGCCGAGACCCAGACCGGTCCACTGTCCGCGACCGAGGCCGTCAGCCGGGCAACCGAGGTCATCGTCGCGGCCGCGCTCCGCTGCGAGGTCGCGTACCAGACAGCCAGACTCGCCTACGCCGTGGACGCGTGCGACCTGCTCGAGTCGATGCTCACCGACCTCGCCGCCTTGGTTGGGGATGCACGCCGCGTGCTGCCCCATGTTGTCGCCCGCGAGTTGCGCGGTGTCGCGATCAC
>JANYAA010000153.1 GCA_025355255.1 Chloroflexota bacterium
GCCCGGTGGGCCACCGCGGGGCGACCACCGGCCACCTGCTGGTGGGCCCGTCGCGCGCCGTCTTCTCGCTCGACGGCGGTCGCAGCGCGCGCCTGGTGGAGCGCGTCGCCTCCACGGCGCTCGTCGTCTCCACGGCGCCCGTCGCCACGCCCGAGCTCGGGCTCGCCGGTGTCGGCGCGCCGTCCGCGTCGGAGCCGATCCGGCTCGCCGCCGCGGGTGAGAGCCCCGGCGACGCCGCCCTCGTGATGCCGGTCGCGCCCTTCGCCGCGGCGAAGCCCAGCGTGCCTGCGCATCCCGTCGCCAAGGCTCCGGCGGAGGAGGCGCCGGTCGTCGTGGTGGCTGCGCCCGAGCCGGCGGCGCTCACGGCTGGCATCGTCAGCGCGCGCATCCACCGCTGCTTCCAGAGCGCGTACGAGCCGAGCTCGTCGGCCGTGGAGATGACGGTCTCCGGGGTGCTGACGCTCGTGCTCGACGCCGACGGCGCGGTCCGCCGTCAGACGCTCGATTCTCCCGTGAGGCGGGAGGTGGCGGACTGCATCGGCGGCGCCACCCGCGGCCGCTTCGCCGAGGGCGGCCGCACGGTCGCCGTTCCCTTCTCGTTCCACCGCTGAGCCGGCGCCTCACTCCACGCAGCAGAAGGTGGTGACCTGGCCATCGTCGGTGACCAGCCCCGTGGGCTGCCCGCCGGCGGGCGCGCAGCTCGCCGTGCCCGAGGCCTGGAGGTCGACGATGACGGCCTGCACGAAGCCGAACATGCCCCCGCAGATGCCATTGTCGCTCTTGGTGGCGAGCGTCTGCGTGCACGTCGTGTCGCCGTAGAACGTCGTCGTCGCCGTGCACGCGGCCGGGCTCGAGGACGCGCACGCGCAGGCGCTGCACCCGCGCGTGTCGCTCGCGCCCGTGAGGCGGTGCTTGTTCGGGTACAGCGCCGGGCAGAGGAGATCACCCGCCTCGTAGATGCACGCCTTGCCGCCGAAGGGCGCGGGCGCGGGCGGCAGACAGACGGATCCGCCGCCGCACGCGGCCGGGGTCGCCGGCCCGCAGGCGAGGGCGGTCCCCGTCCAGGTCGCTGTGGGGAGCGTGGCGTCGCCGCCCGAGGGCGGGCAGCTCGCCACCGCCGCGGGCGCGTCCACCATGAGGTACTCCGGATTGTTTGGTGATCCAAACGTCGCGATCGGCTGGCACCCCGCGCCCGCCGGCTGCGCGAAGGGCGGCTTCTCCGGGTTGGTGCACTGGATGTTGGTGTAGAGGTGCACCGCGCCCGGCGCGCACGACACCGCGCCCGCGCCGCACGCGCACGCGCCGCATTGCGCGGGCGCGGCCTGCACCGGGCCACGCACGCCGCTGTAGACCTGGTCCGGAAACGCCGCCGGGCACGCGGCCGGGAGCGTGGCGGGATCGCCGTCGAAGAGGATGACCGGGCCCGACCAGGTCGTGATCGGCTCGACGCAGAGGTAGCCCGCCGCCAGGCACGCGGGCTCCGCGCAGTCGCCGTGGCAGATGGGCGCGCCGCCGGTGCCGGAGGCGCTGCCAGTCGCCCCGCCGCTGCCGGAGGTCGTGCTCGTCGCGCCGCCCGTCCCGGCGCTGCTCGACGCGCTGGTGCCGCTCGAGGTCTCCGCGCTGCCCTTGGCGCAGCCGGCGAGGGCGATCGTGATCAGGAGGCCGGCGAGACGAGGGTAGCCCATATCACCTCGAGGCTACGCGCCGCGGCCGGGCCTGCCAAGCCGCGGCGACGCGCGAAGCCGCCCCTTGCGCTCCGTCGCCGCGCTGGCAATCCTGCCGCCTCGATGTCCAGGCCCATCCGCAAGATCGCCATCAACACCGGCGGCGGCGACGCCCCCGGTCTCAACGCCGTCATCCGCGCCACCGTCATCGCGGCCTCCAACCGCGGTTGGGAGTGCTACGGCATCCGGGACGGCTTCAACGGCATCCTCTTCCCCGAGCGCTATCCCGACGGGGGCATCATCCGCCTCACCCAGGAGCGGGTGCGCGGCATCGCCCACCTGGGCGGCACCATCCTGGGCACCACCAACAAGGGCAATCCCCTCCACTTCCCCGTGAAGATGCAGGACGGCTCCGTCAAGGACATGGACCGCACCGGAGAGATCCTGGAGACCTTCGCCCGCAAGGAGCTGGACGCACTGGTCTCCGTGGGCGGCGACGGCTCCCTCACCATCGCCAACGCCCTCCACCAGAAGGGCCTGCGCGTGGTGGGCGTGCCCAAGACCATCGACAACGACCTGGACAAGACCTACACCACCTTCGGCTTCGATACCGCCGTGGCCTTCGCCACCGAGTGCCTGGACCGCCTGCACAGCACCGCCGAAAGCCACCAGCGCATCTTCGTGGTGGAGATGATGGGCCGCTACGC
>JANYAA010000195.1 GCA_025355255.1 Chloroflexota bacterium
CTCCCCGCCGGTCCGGATGAGAAGGTCAGGGTCCGGGAAGCCCGCGGTGTAGAGGTTGTCGCAGATCGTCTGCTCGTCCACAGCGTCCGGTGCGATGCCCGCGGCGGCGATCCTCCGGAACGCATCCACGAGCTCCGTCCGACCCGCGTAGTTCCACGCAATGTTGAGCTGCAGCCGCGACCCCTCGGCCGTGCGCTCCAGCGCGTCGCTGATGGACGCGCGTGTGTCGTCCGGAAGCTCGTCAAGGCGCCCCAGCATCCGCACACGCACGCCTTGGGCGCGCAGCTCGTCGGTCTCGTTGGCGATGGCACGGCCAAGCAGGTCGAAGAGGCCGGACACCTCGTCATCCGAGCGGGCCCAGTTTTCGCGGCTGAACGCGTAGAGGGTCAGCATCGGGACGCCGCGCCGGACCGCATGGGTCAGCAGCCCGCGGATGGCCTCGACACCCGCCGCGTGTCCCTCAAAATCAGACACGCCCCGGGCCTTCGCCCAGCGACGGTTGCCGTCCATGATGATGGCGACATGGCGGGGCAGGTCCTCGGCCGGAATCAGGGCGGCCTCGGCGGCGGGCGCGTTGGCGCTCGGGGCGTCCCACCCACCCGCCGGCGCGTGGGCGAGGGGCGGGGCGTCCGTCGGCCGCGCAAGCGATCGATCGGCCGGCGCCTCGTCCACTAGACCTCCATGACCTCCTGCTCCTTGGACCCACCCACGCGATCCACGTCGGCGATGATCCGGTGCGTGATCTTCTCGAGCTGGTCGGCCAGGCGGCGCACCTCGTCGGCGCCCACCGTGCCGTCCTTCTCTTCCTTCTTCAGCGCATCGACGGCCTCGCGGCGAAGGTTCCGGATCTCCACCCGGGCCTCCTCCATCCGCTTGTGGACGGTCTTGACGATGTCCTTGCGACGCTCCTCGGTGAGCGCGGGAATATTCAGACGGACAACCGTGCCGTCCACGTTCGGCATCAGGCCGATGTCAGACTTCAGGATCGCCTTCTCGATGGCGCCAAGGACACTGCGGTCCCATGGCTGAATCACAACCTGGTGCGCCTCGGGCACGCTGATGGAAGCGACCTGGTTGATCGGCGTGGACGTCCCGTAGTAGTCCACGTGGAGCCGCTCAACGAGCGACGTGGACGCACGCCCCGTGCGGAGCCCCTGAAAGTCACGCTCCATGGCCTCGACAGCGCGGGCCATCTTGCGTTCGGCAGAGGCCAGGATCTCGCTGGTCATCCGGTGGCACCTCCGGTGGCGGCCGAGATGAGCGTCCCCACGGCCTCGCCGCGGGCGACCCTCGTGATGTTCTCGGGAACGTTGAGGTCAAACACGACGATCGGGAGGTCGTTCTCCTGGCACAGGGAGACGGCCGCGGCGTCGAGGACCTTGAGCTGGTCGCGGAGCACGTCCTGATACGACAGGTGGTCATACCGGGTCGCGGTGGGGACCTTCATGGGGTCGGCGTCATACACGCCGTCCACTTTGGTGGCCTTGAGGAGGACCTCAGCGCCGATCTCGACGGCTCGCAGGGCAGCCGCGGTGTCGGTGGTGAAGTACGGGTTTCCGGTGCCCGCCACAAAGATGGTCACACGGCCCTTCTCGAGGTGGCGGACTGCCCGACGGCGGATGTAGGGCTCGGCGATCTCGTTCATCGTGATGGCGCTCATCACGCGGACGGGGATGCCCTCACGCTCGATGGCGTCTTGCAGGGCCAGCCCATTCATCACGGTGGCCAACATGCCGATGTAGTCCCCGGTGGCCCGGTCCATGCCCCGGGCTGCAGCGGCGAGGCCTCGGAAGATGTTGCCGCCGCCCACGACGATGCCGATCTCGACGCCCAGGTCCTGGACGTTGCGAACCTGCTTCGCGATGAATGTGCAGAACGCCGGGTCAACGCCGTACTGGCGCTCGCCCAGCAGGGCTTCACCGGAGAGCTTGAGCAGGATCCGGCTGTAGCGGACGCCCTCACGGCGAGGGGGCAGCGTCGTCACCTCTTCGTCGTGTGCAGCCGGGTTGCCGGACAAGCTAGATCTCCTCGCCGAGGGCGAAGCGGGTGAAGCGGCGGACGCGGATGTTCTCGCCAATTGTCGCGATCTTCTCGGTGACGAGCGCGCGGACCGTGCGGTCCTCGTCGCGGAAGGGCTGCTCGAGCAGGCAGACCTCCTTGTACCACTTGTTGAGCTGGCCTTCGACGATCTTTGCGCGAACCGCCTCGGGCTTGGCGGCCACCGACTCGTCGGCGAGGAACGCGGCCTTCTTGGTCTCGACAACCTCCGCGGGGATGCGGTCGATGTCGACGTAGGTGGCGGCGAGGCCGGCCACCTGCATGGCCAGATCTCGGACAAGCTTCTGGAACTCGTCGGTGCGGGCCACGAAGTCGGTCTCGCAGTTGACCTCGATCAGCACGCCCACGCGGCCGCCGGTGTGGATGTAGCTGGACACGAGGCCTTCGCGGGCGTCGCGGCCGGCCTTCTTCGCGGCAGCCGCAAGACCCTTCTCGCGCAGCTGCGCGACAGCCTTGTCCATGTCGCCGCCGGCCTCTTCGAGCGCGCGCTTGCAGTCCATCATGCCCGCGCCGGTGCGCTCGCGAAGCTCCTTGACGGCTTCAGCCGTGATCGCCATGTGACTGGTGCTCCTGTATGTGCTGCCGGGTCGACTGCCTGGGCGCGCCGTGGTGAGCGCTTGTCCCCGCCGCCGGCCCGCCTGTGGGGTCGGGTGGCACCCGGGGAGCCGCGACGGAGTCGCAGTTCCGGGCAGGGACTATTCGGCTGCGGCCGGGGCGCTGGGGGCAGCGGAAGCTGCCGGGGCGCTGGGGGCAGCGGAAGCTGCCGGGGCGCCGGGGAGCAGGTCGTCGTCGAGGTCCGGGTCGAAGGACAGCGTCCCGCCCGCGGCGAGCTGGGCCATCAGGTCGGCGGCGGCGTTCTCGTCCATGCCTGCCTCGGCGGCCGGGGTGACTTCGACAACCTCGGCCTCGGTGTTGGTCCGGGCGGCCCGCTCACGAGCGCCCTCGATGCATGCGTCCGCCACCAGCTGGCAGAGCAAACGAATGGCGCGGATGGCGTCGTCGTTGGCCGGGATGATGTAGTCCAGCTCGTCCGGATCAACGTTGGTGTCGCCCGTGCCAACCACCGGGATCTCGAGCTTGTTGGCCTCGGTCACGGCGATCCGCTCGCGGTGCGGGTCGACGATGAAGATCAGGCCGGGCAGGCGCTTCATCTTGCGGATGCC
>JANYAA010000232.1 GCA_025355255.1 Chloroflexota bacterium
ATGTTGGTCTTGCCCAGGATCACGGCGCCTGCCGCATGGAGGCGCTCAGTAATGTGGGCGTCGTACGGCGCGCGGTACCCCTCGAGGATCCGCGAGCCCGCCGTGGCCTGCCCGCCGCGGACCGACACGAGGTCCTTGAGCGCCACCGGCACACCGTGCATGGGGTGGAGCGCGGCTAGCGCGTCTGGCCCGGCCGCCCGCGCCGCAGCCAGTCGGGCATCGCCGGCATCCGCTTCGGTCAGCGCTCGCTCGTCGTCAATCGACAGCCAGGCGTGCAGCCCGCGGTCCGTGCGGTGGGTGCGCGCTAGGTGCGCCTCGGCCAGCTCGCGAGCGGAGACGGAGCCCGCGCGCAAGGCCGAAGCCATGTCGTGCGCGTACAGCTCGGTCAGCGCGTCGGTGCCGGCGCCGCCTGACATGGCCTCAGTCCCCGCCCAAGATGGCCGGGACCGCAAAGAAGTCCCCGTCTCGCTCGGGCGCGTTGGCGAGCACCGCTTCCGGGTCCAGCGACGGACGGACCACGTCGTCGCGCAGGATGGTCTCGAGCTCAATCACCTGCGCCGTCGGCGGGATGGCGTCTGTGTCGATCTCCGCAAGCTTTGCGTACTGGTCCAGGATGTGGTTGAGCTGCCCCTCAAGCTCGGTGAGCTCGTGCTCAGCCAAGCCGAGGCGGGCAAGGTGCGCGACGTGCTCAACGTCTGCGCGGGAAAGCGTGGCCATGGCGCGATGATACGGGAAGGGGCTCCACCAACTGGCGGGACCGCTTCGATGTCGCGCAGTTGCGGCTCACCCGGTGAGTCATATCGCGCAGGAACCCACCGGGTGGGTCACTTCGCGCACGGGCCGGGGCCCACAGGCGCCTGCGGCGCGGAGGGACCCACGGGGTAAGCCAATCCGCTCCGGCGTACGCGCGAAGACTCACCCGGTGAGCCGTGGTCTGCAGCCGGACGCCGGACCTCGCCGGTGCTCAGACGTTGAGGAACCGACTCAGGAACTTGCGGGTGCGCTCGTCATGCGGGTTCCCCAGGACCTGATCGGGCGGCCCAATCTCCACGAATTCGCCCTCGTCCATGTAGTAGACGCGGTCCGCCGCCTCCTTGGCGAACGACATTTCGTGCGTCACCACGATCATCGTCCGGCCCTCGTGGGCGAGGCTCTCCATGACCTTGAGCACCTCGCCAACGAGCGATGGGTCAAGCGCAGACGTGGGCTCGTCAAAGAGCATCACGTCGGGCTGCATGGTCAGGGCCCGGGCAATTGCCACGCGCTGGCGCTGGCCTCCCGAGAGGCGCGCCGGGAACTCGTTGCGCTTGTCAATAAGCCCCACCTTCTCGAGGTAGGACTCGGCGACCTCGGTCGCCTGGGCGACCGGCATGTGCTTCACGTGGACCGGGGCCTCGATGAGGTTCCGGATCACGGACAGGTGCGGGAACAGGTTGAACTCCTGAAACACCATGCCGGCCCGAAGGCGCAGCTGGCGGATGTCCTCCTTCACCATCTTGGTGCGGGGCGCCAGTGGGTTGCTGATGACGCGCTTGTCGTGGATCTCCACAACACCCGCGCTGGGCTCCTCAAGGAAGTTGAGGCAGCGCAGGAACGTGCTCTTGCCCGAGCCCGACCGGCCAAGAATCGTGATGGTCTCGCCCGGGAAGACCGTCATCGAGCAGCCCTTCAGGACGTGATTGCTCCCGAAGTACTTCTGGATGCTCGTGGCCTTGAGGATTGGCTCGGCGCCGGGCTTGACCAGGGCACCCGGAATCTCCGCCGGGTGAATGACGTGGACGAGATCGCCGGTGACGCCGCCTTTTGGGCCGGACAGGGAGTTCGCCTGCATCCCGCTCACTGGACGGACCCCTTCCCGCGATCCGCGCCCGCCATGCCCTTCTCGAGCTTGCCCTGGAAGTATGAGAACACGAGGGTCATCATCCAGTACACGAGGGCCGCGACGATAAGGGTCTGCATCGACTGGTAGGTGGGCCGGCCTGCGGCCTGCGCCTTCCACAGAAGCTCCTGGACACCGATCACCGAGACGAGCGAGGAGTCCTTGAGCATCGCGATGAAGTCGTTGCCGATCGCTGGAGTGACGATTCGGAAGGCCTGCGGCGCGATGATCCGCAGGAACGTGGTCCCCCCGGTCATACCCAGAGACTCGGCGGCCTCGGTCTGGCCGCCGGGCACGGCCTGGATGCCGGCGCGGAAGATCTCTGTCATGTACGCGCCGTAGTTGAACCCGAGGGCAATGATGCCGCAGGCCAGCTCCGGCAGGACGATCCCCGCCTGGGGGAGCGCCAAGTAGATGAACAGGATCTGGAGGAGCAGCGGCGTGCCGCGCACGAG
>JANYAA010000242.1 GCA_025355255.1 Chloroflexota bacterium
TGCTCGCCGGGGCCACCTTTGCCAACGCCGCCCTCCTGCCAGCCGTGCGCCGCACAGCCGACCGCCTCGGCATGTGCACCAACGGCGAAGACGCGTTCCTGGTGATCCGCGGCGCCCGCACCGTGGACATGCGGATGCGCGCCAGCGGGGCGGCCGCGCTGGAGCTCGCGCAACGCCTGGAGGGCTACCCGCGTGTTGGCCGCGTCCTGCACCCGGCCATGCCGTCGGACCCTGGCCACGAGCTCTGGCAGCGCGACTTCCACGGAGCCTCGGGGCTGTTCGCGTTTGAGCTGCTGGCAGCCGATGGCGGGCGGGCCACGGCGGCCGATGTGGACGGCTTCACGGACCGGCTTGCGGCGCTTGGCCACTTCGGCTTGGGCTACTCGTGGGGCGGCTTCGAGTCGCTCGTCATGCCGGCTCGCTGGTCCGGCGTGAAGCGCACGGCGCGGCCGTGGACCGGCGGCGAGCTGATCCGCCTGCACGCGGGTCTGGAGCCCGTGGATGACCTCTGGGCAGACCTCGAGGCGGCCCTGACCGGCTGAGGGCTACGCCTCGCCGGGGGTCAGCCGTTCGCCAGCCTCAATCCTGACGGCGAGACGGTTCTCCGCCGGCGTCAACGGACACGAGTAGTCCGGCGAGTAGGCACAGTACGGGTGGTACGCGGCGTTGAAGTCGAGCGTGAAGGTCCCGTCGGCCTCTGGCGCAAGGTCCAGGTAGCGGCCCGCGCCGTACGTCTCCGCGCCGCTGGTTGCGTCCTGGAACGGCACGAAGAGCGATCCCGTGCCCATGTCATACGCGTTGAGCACCACGTCGTGGCCGTCCACACGGAAGCGGAAGGAGCCTGCCCGCATCGCCGGCCGCAGATCGCCGTCAGACGCGGGGATCATGAAGGACTCCGTGTCCTCGCCCGCGTACGGCGCAAGATCCAGTCCCTCGAATCGGTACGCGAGATCCACCGGGAAATAGGCCAGACCGGCAAAGGGGAACCGCTCCGAGGGCGGGATGGGGCTGTCGAGCGAGGCGGCGAAGTAGGCGTCCTTCTCGGAGCGGGTGGCGACGATTGCCGCCACCGGATCGTCGGGCTGGTCGTGGGCCCCGTGGGCCCCGTGGTCCTGCATCGGTCAGCTCAACGGCTCGTCGGCACGCATCGCCGGCATCACGTCGCGCGATTCCAGCCAGCGCCGGATCGACAGCAGCGCGGCAATCCCCTCGCCCACCGCGCTGCCAACCTGCTTGGTTGCGCCGGCCCGCACATCGCCCGCCGCAAAGACGCCGTCAACGCTGGTCCGGTAGCGATCGTCGGTGACGATGAAGCCCGACGAGTCCAGATCCACCGTGCCGCGGAGGAACGCGGTGTTGGGGTCCAGACCCACAAAGACAAAGAGGGCGGCGGGCTCCAGACGGATGGCGCTGCCCGTCGCGCGCTCGGTGGCGGTCATCGCGGTGAGGCGCCCGCTGCGCTGCTCCAGCTCGCCCAAGTCCACGCCGGTGCGCACGGTGATGCGCGGATGGTTGCGTACCTTGTCCTGGACAAGCTCGCTCGCCCGCAGCTCGCCCCGGGTGAGGATGGTCACGTGGTCCGCGAGGGTGGCCAGGAACAGCGATTCCTCCAGTGCCGAGTTGCCGCCACCCACCACAGCCAGCTCGGCGGCACCCCGATAGAACGGCCCGTCACAGGTTGCGCAGTAGTGGACGCCAGCGCCCACGAGCCCTTCTTCGCCAGGCAGCCCCAGCCGCCGATAGCGGGTGCCGGTTGCCACGAGCGCGGCCGGTGCCGCATAGGTGTCACCGGCGGCGGTGGTCACCATCACGGCGTCCGATTCGCCTGCCACGCCCGCCACGTCTGCGGCCGTCACCATCTCAACGCCGTACCGCTTGGCATGCGCAACGAGCCGCTCGGCAAGCTCGGCCCCGCCAATGCCCTCCGGGAAGCCCGGATAGTTGTCGATCCTGTCGGTGGCGCCCGCTTGACCGCCCAACGCACCCCGCTCCAGGACCAGCGCGTCAAGACCCTCGCGGGCAGCGTAGATGGCAGCCGTCAGCCCGGCCGGACCACCGCCGAGGATGATCAGGTCATAGGCCGTGCGGCTTGCGCGCAGCTCCAGACCCAGCTTCGCGGCGAGCTCGGCGTTGCTTGGCTCCAGCAGGTGCGAGCCATCCGGGAAGACGATGGTGGGGATCGTTCGGCCGCCGCCCTGCAGCTGTTCCACAAAGCGGCGCCCATCGGCGTCCTCATCAATGTCCACCCAGCGGTAGGCGATGCGCTGCTCCATGAGGAACGCCTTGGAGCGGCGGCAGTCCGGGCACCACGGTGCCCCGTAAACGGTGATCTGGTCCATGTGGTCCATGGTCCGCGATCTGGCGCATTCGCGCCCGCGGGCTAGCCGATCTGCGGCTGCTCGTCCACAAAGATGCGCAGCCGGGTCTTCACGTTGGCGATGGAGTCGCCCGCAACCGCCTTGCCGATCTCGGTGGCGTAGGCCGCGTCAAACGCCTCGCGCGTGTCAAACCAGAGCTCCGACACGCCGTCATACCCGACTTCCGGGTTCTCCACGACGTTGAACACCAGCTTGCGCACGCCGGGCAGCTGTTTGGCGAGCGGCGAGTGGCGGACCAGCATCCACTCGCGGAAATCGGCCGATGTCGCGTCGTCGCGGCGGGTGAGCAGGATGATCGCCTTGAACATCAGGATGCCTTCCTTGTTCGGGCGCCGGGTCGACCCCCGGCAGCAAGCACAACACAGACCAGGATCTCATCGGGGCGCGGCGCGTCGGGCACGGCGATCACCGCCGCGTCCATCTCGTCAAAGCTCCAGATGTCGTCCTTGTTGGTGATCGGCATCGCGAGCGGCGTGCCCGCGGCGGCGATGATCTTGGTGGACGGGATGATGCTGGCTCCCCCGCCGATGGCCGCGCGGACCGGCGCACCAAACGTGGGGTGGATGAGCGCGGCCGCGTGCTCCAGCTCCCCGTCGAGGCCCACGATGGCGCCTTTGCCGTAGGCCGTGACCTTGGCGTGAGGATCGGCTGCGGCAAGCGCTGCGGCCGCGCGCTGGCCGAGGATGCCCGCGATCTCCGCGCCCATCGTCTGGAGCTCCGCCAGATCCTCAACGTAGCGACCGGCGCACGGGTTGGCGATGACAGCGGCGGCAACCACCTTGCGGGTTGGCGTCGCTAGGCGGAGTCAGACAGCGCGCTGGGACTCTCGCGAATATCGGCCCGAATATCCCCGGATCGTAAGCATGCCGACAATTCGACCCATTCGGTCGACGCTGGCCGGGGACAGGCCCCTTGGCA
>JANYAA010000246.1 GCA_025355255.1 Chloroflexota bacterium
GTGTTTGGCGACGACCCCACGGTCAACGCGCTGGAGTCGCGCGCGGCCGAGCTCCTGGGCAAAGAGGCGGGGCTCTTCGTGACCAGCGGCACGATGGGCAACCTCGTCGCGCTGATGGCGCACCTCCCCCGCGGCTATGAGGCCATCGCCGGCGCCACCACGCACACGGTGATGGACGAGGCGGGCGGGCACGCGGTCGTTGTGGGCGCCACGGTCCGTTCCCTGGCTGAACGGCCGGACGGCACGATGGATCTGGCCGAGATCGCCGACGCCTGGCGTGACCCGCAGGACCTCCACGAGCCCATCACCGGGCTGGTCGTCCTGGAGAACACGCACGCGCACACCGGCGGGCGGCCGCTGACGCTCGACTACACGAAGGCCGTCGCCGAGATCGCCCACGACCGCGGCGTCCCGCTGCACGTTGACGGTGCCCGCTTCTTCAACGCAACGACGGCGCTGGGCCTGACGCCGCGCGAGCTGGCCGCCCCGGCGGACACCTTGACGTTCTGCCTGTCGAAAGGTCTGGCGGCCCCGATCGGCTCCGTCGTCGTCGGCGACAAGGCATTCATCGGCAAGGCCCGCCGCGCCCGGAAGCTGCTGGGCGGCGGTATGCGCCAAGTTGGGGTACTGGCCGCGGCCGGCCTCGTTGCGCTCTCGGACGGTCCGGACGGCACCATCCGCCGCCTGTCCGAGGACCACGCCACGGCCCGGCAGCTGGCCGAAGGGCTGGCGCGCCTTGACGGCATCCACTCCCCGGGCGGCATCGCGCAGCCCGACGGTGATCGACTTGATCCCAACCGCATCGTGACCAACTTCGTCCTGTTTCGCGTGGCCCGCGACCGAGCTGCCTTCATGGCGGCGATGGAGCAGCGTGGCGTCCTCCTTGTTCCCTACGCCCACGGGTCCATCCGGGCCGTGACGCACCTCGGCGTCACCCCTGAGGATGTGGACCGTGTGATCGAAGCCGCGGCTGCGTCGCTTCGTGCGACCGCCTGAACCCCACGGGAGACCCGATGACTCAGCTGCTTCCCGGCGTGGCCCTGCCGCGGCCGGCCCGCGCCGCCAACGCCGGCCCGCTCGACGACCGCTTCTACGACCTGGTGGAGGAGCGGTTCCGGCGCGGCGTCCACCACAACCCGGTCCTGGCGACGTGGCTGGGCATCGCCACGGAGAACGGCCGACTGGGCGACGCCTCCCACGATGCGGTTGAGCAGGAGATCGCCGACGAGCGCGCGCACCTCGCGGTCATCGAGGCGATTGACCCCGCGCAGCTCTCCAAGTCCGCCCGGTTTGAGCGGGATCTTGAGCTCCACAACGTGCGCCTGGGCCTGTTTGAGGCGGCGGATCTCCGCCTGTGGGCTCGTCGGCCGTCTGCCGCGGACCTGCTCGGCGACTCGGTCTACCTGCTGTTCGCCCGCGGCGCCAGCCCCTTGGCCCAGCGGCTGGAGTGGATTGGCGAGCGCCTCGCCGCCACGCCCGCGTATCTGGCGGCCTCGCGCTCGCGCCTGACGGGCGCGCCGGTGACGCTGTGGCACGAGATCGAGCTGCGCAGCGCGATGGAGATGCCTGGGCTGTTCGCGGAAGTCCGCGCCGCGGCCGACGGCGTGCTGGACGCCGTCCAGCTCCGCCGCCTCGACGCGTCGATCGCAACTGCCAACGCCTCGCTCGAGGGCTGGTCCGACTTCCTCAAGGCCGGGCTTGCCCGGGCCGGCGACGACTGGGCGCTTGGCCGCGAGCAGTACGACGAGCTCCTCCGCCATCGCGCGTTTGACGACCTTGACGCCGACGCGATCCTCGCCATCGGCCACGAGCAGTTGCGCAAGAACCACGAGGCGCGCCGCGCGGCGCTGCGCGAGCTGGACCCGGGCGCCGACGAGGCGACCGCCATCGACCGGCTCAAGTCCAACCATCCGGCCACGTTTGAGGAGGCCCTCGAGGGCTACCGCGACGCGATGCACCGCGCCCGGGCCCACCTCATCGAGCATGACCTCGTCACCATCCCCGACGACGAGGTCATCGACGTCCAGCCGACGCCCGAGTACCTCCGCAGCATGATGCCGTTTGCGGCGTACATGTCGCCGGCGCGATTTGACGCGGATCGCCGCGGCATCTACATCGTCACGCCCGCCGTGGACAACGACCCGGACGCCATGCGCGAGCACTACCGCGCGTCAATCTCCAACACCAGCGTCCATGAGGCGTACCCGGGCCACCACCTCCAGTTTGCCGTGGCCGCCCACAACCCAAGCCTCACGCGTCTGGCGGCTGAAGCGCCCGAGTTTGTCGAGGGCTGGGGCATGTACTCCGAGCAGATGATGCGCGAGCAGGGCTTCGACAACGGGCCGGCGTTCATGGCGACGCTCTACACGGACGCCATCTGGCGCTCCTGCCGGATCATCCTCGACATCCGCATGCACCGCGGCGAGATGACCACGGACGAGGCGGTGGCCTTCATGGTGGAGCACACCGCGTTTGAGACGGCCAACGCCCGCGCCGAGGTCAAGCGCTACACGTATACGCCGGGCTACCAGCTGAGCTACCTGCTGGGCAAGGTGCTGTGTTTTCCGGATCTGGGCGATCAACGCTCAAGCGGGCGGTAAGGCTGCGGCTCGCCAGATCTCCGCGGGGGG
>JANYAA010000247.1 GCA_025355255.1 Chloroflexota bacterium
GCTGCGCCAGATTGGCGTCGTGGCGGTGCTGCCGCGCTCCGCCGTGGTGGCGCGGTTTGGCCAGGAGGGCGCACTGCTCCACGCCCGGGCACGGGGCGAGGAGACGGAGCGGTTCGCGCCGCGTCAAGCGCCCGAGCGGATGGCGCTGGGGCTGCCGCTGGACCCGCCTGCCGAGGGTCTGGAGGCGCTGCGCTTCGTCCTCCACCGCCTCGCGGGCGCGCTGGGAGACCAGCTGGCGGCGCGGGGTCAGGCGGCGGGGCTCGCCCGCGTGGAGGTCACCCACGACTTGGCGTTTGCCCGCCGGGGCACGCCAACCCGGTTGCGTATGGAGCAGCGCTTCCCGGAGCCAACCGCGGACCCGGAGGCCATCGAGCGGCTCCTCCTCGCCCGTCTGGAGCAGACGCCCCCGTCGGCTGCTGTGTCTCGGCTGGAGCTGGAGCTTGCGCTTGTGGCGCCAACCCGCGGTCAGCAGCTGCCGATGTTCACGCCGCAGGCGGCGCGCGGCGCAAGGCTTGACTGGCAGCTGGCCCGGCTGGCGATCACGTTTGGGGCGGACCGCGTCCACCGCGTGGACCTGGCGGACACCGACGCGCCGCTGGCGGAGGACCGCTGGCGCTGGCGGCCCGTGGCGGGGGTTTCGAGATGACGGGGGTGGCGGGATGACGCGGCTGCTGCGTGAGCACCCGCTGGTGGACGCCGAACTGGACGACGCTGGGCAACTGGTGGCCATCCGCTGGAACGGCCGGCGAGAGCCCGTGGAGGTCTGCAACCGCTGGCGCGTGGAGGAGTCCTGGTGGCGGGACCCCATCGCCCGCGACTACTTCAAGGTTGTCGGTCGCACGTGGCTCGCCCTGGTCTACCTGGACCGGGTGACCGGCACGTGGCATCTGGAGCGGCTCTACGACTGAGTGGCGGCGACCGGTCGAGGCGCGGGAACGAGTTTCGAATTGCGCCGGTCGTGGGTCGGTCCGCTCAAGCGGGCCGGGACGCCGTCCCGGGTCGTCAGCGAATGGCGGGCGACCCGAGCGCAATTGAGGTGATGAGCAGAATCGTCAGCAGGCCGATGACCAGTGCGAGCGCACCAAGGTCGCGCTGTTGACGAATCTCCACCCGCACAACTCCCATCCTGACCAACCGGATCGGCCGGTCGCCGTGTCTCAGACGCCGCGCATGGCCCATGTGTTGCGCCGCTTCTGCCGCATCAGCCGGCCGCGTTCACCAGATCCGGCAGGAGGACGAGGATCGCCGCCGCCGACACCGCGATGGCGATGGCGCGCAGCAGCAGGTCAACAGCGGAGCGAGGCAGGCTGGTGAGATGGGGGAGAGCGCTCATGGCGGACCTGTGACGCGCGAACCCGGCGAATGGTTGCGTGGGTCACCCGGATCGCGCCCGTACAATCGGCCGCATGCACCCTCTTGTCCTGCCCGGCCAATTCCGTGGCGTCCTGTTCGACATGGACGGCCTCCTCATCGACAGCGAGCCTCTCTGGGCCGACGCCGAGGCGACGCTGCTCGCCCGCCACGGCGCCGTCCTCACCGCTGAGGACCGCGAGGCCACCCACGGCCGCGCGCTCGCGGAATCCGTCGCCATCTATGCGAAGCGCCTCGGCGTTGATCCCGTTGCGATGGAGGCCGAACTGCTCGATCTGATCCGTGAGCGATATGAGGCTGGCGCACCGCTGCAGCCGGGCGCGCGGGACCTCGTTCGGGCGCTGCAGGGCCGCCTGCCCATCGGCATCGCGTCAAGCACCACGGCCTCGCTCATTGAGATGGTGCTCAACGGCGTGGGGCTCCGGGATGCGTTTGGGACCATCTCCTCGGGTGCGGATCTGGGGCTGCCAAAACCGCACCCAGCGGCGTTCCTTAAGGGCTGCCTGGGTCTCGGCACCGCACCGCACGAGACGGTGGCGTTTGAAGACTCCCCAGTGGGCGTGCGCGCCGCGCGGGCCGCGGGGCTGTTCGTGGTTGGCGTGCCGGAGCGCGAGGGGCTGGGCGCCGTCCTGACGGCGGCCGGCGCGGACCTCGTGATCAACTCGCTCGCCGACGTGGTGGTAGCCGGCTGACGATGGCGAAGCCGACAACGCGCAGGAGCGAGCCGCCCACAGCGATTGACCTGCCGGCGCTGACGCCTCTCGATGCTGCCGAGCTTGCGGCGCACGGCGACTACGACACGGTGATTGTTGCCGATGCCGACCTGGCGGGTCTGCACCTCGACGGCATCGCGTTCCTCGCCTCACATCTCGACCGGTGCGGGCTGGACGAGGCTGTCCTGCGCGGCGGCCGCCTTGCCGAGTGCCTCCTGACGGAGCTCCACGCGGTGAGCCTGGATGTGGCCGATGCCGTCTGGCGCGAGACGCTGGTGGAGGACCCGCGGATTGGCGCACTGTCCGCGCCCGGTGCCAGTTGGGACAACATCCGGATCCGCGGCGGGAAGCTGGACTTTGTCAACCTGTCGGGCGCCAAACTGGCCGACGTGGTGTTTGAGCGCTGCGTCATCGGTGAGCTGGACCTTGGCCAGGCGCAGGGGCAGCGGCTGCGGCTGGACGGCGTGAAGCTCGGGGTGCTGGACTGCACCGGCGCTCGGCTGATTGACGTGGACTTTACGGGGGCCGAGATCGGGGCGGTCCGCGGCATCGACGGGCTGCGCGGCGCGACGATCAGCGCGTCGCAGCTGCTGGACTTCGCGCCGCTGCTGGCGGCCCACCTCGGGGTGCGCGTCCGGACCGTTTGAGGTCAGGTTGGACCCGCCTGGGGCTGGCTAATATCGAACAGATGTTCTAGATTCCGTCTCCGCCCCCGGAGACCCTCGCGTGGCCACTCCTCCCTACGCAGAACTGCACTGCCACACCCACTTCTCGTTCCTCGACGGGGCGTCCGCGCCCACCGATCTTGTGGCGCGTGCCGTTGAGCTGGGGCTGACCGGTCTTGCCGTCACGGACCACCAGGGCCTGTACGGCGCCGTGCGGTTCTCCTCGGCGGCAGAGGCGGCGGGACTGCACGCGGTGATCGGCATCGAGATCGAGCTGCTGGACGCGGCCGTGCCGGACCCGGGCGGGATTGCGGTGCCGGGTCGTCGCAACTGGCTGCCGGGCCGTCGCCCACCGGTGATCGCGGAGCCGCCGCTGGTTGCGGAGGGTCGGCCGGTTCGGCCCCGCCCATCGCGTGCGCTGCTGCCGGGGCATCGCGAGGTCCGCAAGGAGGACCACCGGGGGATCGGCGAGGCGGAGCGCGGCCCGCACCTCGTGCTGCTGGCGCGTGACGCGACGGGCTGGCGCAGCCTCTGCCGGCTGGTGTCCCGGGCAAACCTCGCCGGATCCAAGGCGGTTCCCCGCTTCACGCACGAGCTGCTTGCGGCCAACACCGAGGGGCTCGTGGCGCTGTCGGGGTGCCGTCACGGGGAGCTGGCCAGGCGCCTGCGGGCCGGGGATCGCGAGGGGGCGCGCGCGGCGGCGGAGCGGTACGCGCGGCTCTTCGGCGGCAAGGGTGACTCGGGCGGGTCCTTCTTCGCAGAGCTCTCGCACCACCTGCTGCCCGACGACGACTGGGTTGCGTCCGAGACCGCGCGGCTGGCCGAGGAGGTGGGGCTGCCCGTCGTGGTCACCAACGACGTCCACTACGCGCGCCCCGAGGACCGCGAGATGCACGACGTGGTCACGGCCATCCGCCATGGCCAGACGCTGGGGGACCTGGCGAACCTGCGCCGTCGCGACGGGGAGTCGTACCTCAAGGGCGCTGCGGATCTGCTCTTGCTGCCCCCAGGCGATGCCGCGACTGCCGCCGCCGATCCCGTGCTGGCGCGGGCATGGCGCGCGGGGATCGCCGCAACGGCTGTGTTGGCCGCGTCCTGCCGCGTGGAGCTTGGGTTTGAGCGCTACCGCTTCCCGGGCTTCACCGTGCCCAAGGGAGAGACGCCGTTCAGCCACCTCTCCACGCTCTGCTGGGAGGGCGCCCACCGCCGGTATCACCCGTTCACACCGTCCGTCATGCGGCAGCTGGCCCATGAGCTGGACGTCATCGAGAAGACCGGGCTCGCGGAGTTCTTCCTCATCTGCTGGGACCTGATGCAGTTCGCCAAGTCGCGCGGAATCCCGGCGCAGGGGCGGGGGAGTGCGGCGGGGTCCATCGTGGCGTACGTGCTGGGCATCGCCCGGGTGGACCCCATCCGCCACGAGCTGCTGTTTGAGCGGTTTATCAACGAGGGCCGGACGGCGTACCCGGACGTGGACATCGACTTCAGCTCGGAGCGGCGGGAGGAGGTCATCCAGTACGTCTACGGCAAGTACGGCCCGGAGCACACGGGGATGGTCTGCAACCTCGTGACGTACCGGGCCCGCTCCGCCGTGCGCGAGGTGGGCGCGGCGCTGGGCTTCCCGCGGCCGCTGGTGGACCGCGTGGCGAAGGCGCTCGAAACCTACGACTCGGTGATGGTCAGGCGAGACCTCGAGGCCGAGGGCGGGTTTGCGCAGTTCTTCGAGCGGCCCGGCGAAGGCGAGGGCGAGGCGATCCCGGCCGCGCCACCCACGAACGCGCGCGGGCTCACCGACGCGATGGGCCAGCTCAACCACGAGCGCGGCGGCCGGCTGCGCGGCACGTCGGCCCGAGGCGGCGTCGCAGCATCGGGGGTGCTAGCCGGCAGCGGAACGCATCGAGCCGCGCCCGCTGGTGCTGCCGCAGCGGTCCAGACGCTGCCATTCGCGCTTGGCCCGAGCGTGGGGCCACATCTTGCAGGGTCCGCCGGGCCTGCGGGGGCCATCGAAGGCGCGAAACCGCACGCGGCTAACACTGGTGGTGCTGCGCACGCAACCGGCACCTGGGAGGGTGCCCCGGGCGCCGCGCCGGCCATCCGCCCGGGCCACAGCGGTGACGACGAGGGCGGCCCCGGCGACACGCCCGCGAGCGTTGCCTGGCTGCGCGCGGGC
>JANYAA010000288.1 GCA_025355255.1 Chloroflexota bacterium
CCATCGCAAAGCCGAAGTCTGACGGCAGCTCGCCGGTGATCTCGGTCCATGCGGCGCCGCCGTTATCCGTCCGATACACGCCGCAGTGATTCTGCTGGTACAGCGTCTCGGGCTGCCCCGCTGCCATCGCCATCTTGTGGACACACTGCCCGAACTCGGGGGCGGGACCCGGGTAGAAGTCCGCCCGGATGCCCTTGTTGCGTGTGGCCCAGGTGGCCCCGCCATCGGTGGTCTCAAACACGCCAACCGCGCTGATGCCAACCCAGAGATGGGCCGGATCCGTGGGGTGCGCCAGGAAGGTGTGGCAGATGAGGCCGCCGTTGCCGGGGACCCACTCGGGCCTGCTGGGATGCTCGCGGAGTCCCGCGACGTGGACCCACGTGGCGCCCTGATCATCGCTGCGGAACAGCCCCGCGGGCTCCACGCCTGCATAGACGGCGCCGTGCGCTGGGGTCACGTTCCAGACGCGGGTCAGCTCCGGGCCGTCCTCGCCGTACGTGAGCCCCGCGGACGAGTGCGTCCAGGTGGCCCCGAGGTCAGCGGACCGGAACACCGCGGGGCCAAACCACGCCGATGCCGCAGCCGCGTAGATTGACCCGTCCGAGGGGTCGTAGGTGACGTCGCGCACCTCGAACCCGTTGCAGAACGGGCCGCGGATGGACCAGTTCTGGCGCTCCCCGTCGCCGTCAAGCAGGAACGCACCCTTCTTTGTGCCGACCATGAGCAGGACGCTCGTCATGGTGGATCTCCGTGTGGCCTTGGAGAGGCAGCGTACCTGACGCCGCGACTAGACCGAAAAGACCCGCGAACCTAGGTCCCCTGGCGGTCACAGGCCTCAGGGCAAGACGCAGGCGTACAGGTACACGTGACCGAGCGATCCGGGGCTCGCCACCTCGAAGCGGTACGTCCCGGTGGGCAGCGGCGCCAGAGCCGTCATCGCAAACAGGATGGCCCCGCCCGGCCCCGACGAGGGGATGATGTAGCCTCGCCCGGCGTCTCGTCCCGCAAGCTCGATCGTGGGCGACACCGCGCGACGCATGGCGCCCGGTGACGCGCCCACGATCGACGCGGTCACCGTGGCGCGCGGTACGGCGCCCGGCACCGTGATGCCCACGTAGACGACCCGGCCGGCCGGCAGCGGGACCGCGCGACGCTCACGCGGCACATCTGCAGCGGCACAGAGGGCGCGCTGGTCTGCCTGGCGAATCGCCGGGGTGGCGAGCGGGATCACGCCCTGCTGCAAGACGAGGAGTGGGCCGGTTGGCGACCAGCCGAGGGCGTGCGGGGTGGCAGGCTCCTCCGTCGATACCGCCCTCGGCGCGAGCAGCGCCACCACAGTCCACTCGTTGTCCGTGATCGACGTGTAGACGGCGGCGGTAACGGTGCTGACGTCAACCGTTGGGGAAGGCATGGGTGTCGCGGAGACGATGGCGCGAGACGTCGAGGCGGGCGACCCGATTGGGCCCACGACGGTGTCAACGCTTCCCCACGGCTGCCAGAGGACGAGGGCGAGCGCGGCGATCGCCACCACGACCACGACGGCGGGCTGACGACCGCCCCCCGAGCGCAGGCGTTCCGGCGGTAGGTCAAACCCGTGCGTGTCGTGCGGTGCGAGGCCCTCGTTGGTCACAGCTGGTCTGCCCATGATGCCCAGGCCCTCGATGCATTCACCCGGTCCGCGCAGCATGGCAGGTTTGCTCGGACCACCCCCGAGCGGCGCTCCGCCTCGTTGCGATCGACGTGGAGGCCCCCTGAAACAGGACGTCAGTGGATGGCCGCCGCGCCCTCCAGTTCCTCCATCGTGATGCACCCGTCCACCGGGCACACGTACTCGCACAGGCGGCAGCCGACGCAGTAGTCGGCGTCCACCCGCAGCTTCGAGGACCCGTTGGCCCGGTCCAGGCGGATGGCCTGGTGCGCTCCGTCGTTGCACGCGGCATAGCACAGGTTGCAGTGCACGCACGTCGCCTCGTCGATGTGGGCCAGGAGGCGGAACTCCTGGTCGAGGTGCCCCCAGTCGGTGATGGTGGGCAGCGCCTTGCCGACCAGCTCTGACGGGCTGTGGAGGCCCTTGGATCGCAGGTACGTGGACAGGCCGTCCACTAGGTCGTCGATCAGCCGGAACCCGTAGTGCATGACGCTGGTGCCAACTTGGACCGTGGTGGCGCCGAGGAGCAGGAAGTCCACCGCGTCACGCCAGGTCTCGATCCCGCCGATGCCCGAGACGGGCAGCCCAACCTCCGGGTCGGCGGCGACCTGCGAGAGCATGTTCAGCGCGATGGGCTTCACCGCCGGTCCGGCGTAGCCGCCGTGGCTGCCCTTGCCGCGGACGTCGGGGATTGGCGCCCAGGTGTCGAGGTTGACGCCGATCAGGCTGCTGATCGTGTTGATGAGCGCCACACCGTCTGCCTTGGCGGCCCGGGCCGCCCGTGCAGGGCGGCGGATGTCGGTGATGTTGGGCGTGAGCTTGACGAGGACGGGCAGCTCCGCCTTCTCCATCACCCACTCGGTGATCATCTGGACGTACTCGGGGACCTGGCCGATGGCCGCGCCCATGCCGCGCTCGCTCATTCCGTGCGGGCAGCCGAAGTTGAGCTCGTACCCGTCCGCGCCGGTGTCGTTGCACTTGGCGATGATGTCGTGCCAGGCCTCGCGCTTCGCCTCAACCATGAGGCTGATCACCACCGCGTTGTTCGGGTAGCGCTTCTTGACCTCGCGGATCTCGGCGATGTTGACATCCGTCGGGCGGTCGCTGATGAGCTCGACGTTGTTGATGCCCACCAGGCGCTGGCCGCCGTGCTCAAACGTGCCGAGGCGCGCGGTGACGTTGCGGATGGGCTCGCCGATGGTCTTCCAGACCGCGCCGCCCCAGCCCGCGTCAAACGAGCGCATCACCATCTCGCCGGTATTCGAGATGGGGCAGCTGGCCAGCCAGAACGGGTTGGGGCTCCGGATGCCGGCCATGTCGGTGAACAGGTCCACGCCGGGCACCGTGGAGTCCGTGGTGCGGACGGGCACGATGCGCA
>JANYAA010000393.1 GCA_025355255.1 Chloroflexota bacterium
GTCATCAGCAATGTCGCCAGCGCCGAGTACAAGGACGTCGTTCGCGATCGGATGCTGCGCCCGCTGGGCTTGACGTCCACCGCCTATCTGGCGGCCGATCTCCCAGAGACGCGCCTGGCCCAGGGCTACGTCTTCCGCGACGGCGCGCATCAGCCCGAGGGCCTTGACGCGCCTACCGACCAGTACGGCGCGCTGGCCTCGATGGGCGGCGTGTTCTCCACGGTGCGCGACCTCTCGCGCTGGGTGGCGGGCTTCCTCGATGCCTTTCCGGCGCGGAGCGACCTGGAAGGCGGTCCCGGTGCGCACCCGCTGCGCCGATCCTCACGCCGCGAGATGCAGCAGGTCCAGCGCGCCATCCCCCCGATGGTGCGGGCGCATGCACCGGAGCGGGCCCCGGGCGTGTTTGCCGGGGGCTACGGCTTTGGCCTGATGGTCATCCTGGATCCGGACGTCGGCACCATCATCGGCCACGCAGGCGGCTACCCCGGGTTCGGCTCCTACATGACGTGGCATCCTGCGAGCGGTCTGGGCGTTGTTGGCTTGGGCAACCTCCGCTATGCGCCTGTGCGGCCCGTTGTCGCCGATGCGCTGATGGGCCTCCTTCGCGCCGATGTTGCGCCGCGGCGCCGCGTCCCTCCGGCGCCGGCCTTGGCTGGCCTTGCCGCCGACGCCGAGCGGCTGGTCCTGGCGTGGGACGATGCGCTGGCCGACCGGATCCTCGCTGTGAATGTGGATCTGGACACGCCTCGCGAGTTGCGGCGCGCGGAGGTGGGCAAGGCGGTAGCATCGGTTGGCGGCCCGTTCCGCCCAGACCGCGCCCGCGACCCTGCCCCGCCGTCACCCTCGGAACGCACCTGGTGGCTGCGCGGGGAGCGAGGCTGGCTGCGGCTGTGCACCCTGATCACGCCCGAGACCGCCCCGCGCGTCCAGACGCTGGACGTGAGCGCGGTGCTGGATCCGTCCGAGCCCTTGGCTACCGCTGCGGCGAAGGCACTTGCTGAGGCCGGCGCCTCCTGGCTGGGCGCCCTGACGCTTGGCCTGCCGATGGCCGGCGACGGCGCCACAACCGCTTCGTGGGACGTGGCTGGCGAGCGGGGTGCCGCCACGCTCCGGGTCGCGCTCGACGCCGCTGCCGCCCCAACGGTGGTCCTTGAGGTGGCCGAGCGGTCAGCCGCCGGGGAGGGCTGGTAGCGGAAGGTCCCGCCGCCTTGGCTCCGGACATGGCGGACTGCCGCGAGCCCCGTTCGGGCCCGGAAGCCCCGGTACCACCACCCCCAGTGGCGCGACGGCCCGTCAAGGCCAGATTGGCGCGTCAGACGTGCGTTAGCACGTCGCTAGCGCCAGAGGTCCGGCGGCGCCAGCGTCGCGCCAATCGATGTCGCCAGCCGCCCAAGCACGGTCAACCAGTCCAACCGGCTGGTGACTTCCGATGCGTGCAGCGTGAGCAGCCGGTCTGCGGGCACCAGCGTCGGCAGGATACGGTCGAGGATCGCCTCCACCTCGTCGCGGAAGGCGTCGCTGGTGGAGCGGACGCCGTCCGCCTGCAGCGCCACGTCCGGCAGCAGCCGCACCACCAGGTCATACGTCTGCGTCCAGCGCCGCACGAGCGGCTCCACGTCAAACTGGTCGATGCCGCCGCAACTGCGCAGGTAGTAGGCGTAGTTGTCCATCACGCCGCGGTCCGTCGCGAGGACATCGGCCTTGCGCGCCAGTTCCAGCTCCTGGCGGATCTGGCTGACCAGCACCCACAGCTGGGCCTCGCCGGTGGCGCCCTCGTTGATGCCCAGCGGGTTGTCGCGCACCACCTCGCGCCCCAGCTCCACGGAGCGGCCGGCGCGCTGCACCTCGGCGGCAAACGCCAGCAGCGCCGACGTCTTGCGGATCCCGTGGCTGCCGATGAACGCGATCTTCGCTGGACGCGGCCACGCAGGCGTGGCGGATGTGGGGGGTTCAGGCTTCTTGCGCGGCATGACGTGAGCCTACCGGCTCCCGAACCGAATCAAACGGCCCCAGCGGAGCGATCCGCCGGGGCCGTGAAGGACGCCTGAGTGACGGCGGGCCTGACGGCCCGAAGGGCTAGAGGCCCTTCACCGCCGAGATGAGCTCGGCAAGACCCGCCTTCGCGTCCTTGAAGAGCATCCCGGTCTTGGGGTTGACGTAGAGCTCGTTGTCGATGCCGGCGTAGCCGCGGCCCATGGACCGCTTCATGACGATGATCGACTTCGCGTGGTCCACGTCCAGGATGGGCATGCCCGACACCGGCGAACCAGGCCGGCGCGCCGCCGGGTTGGTCACGTCGTTGGCGCCGATGACCAGCGCCACGTCGCAGCGGTTGAACTCGGGGTTGATGTCCTCCATCTCCCATAGCTGGGGATAGGGGACATTGGCCTCGGCGAGCAGCACGTTCATGTGCCCCGGCATGCGGCCGGCCACCGGGTGGATGGCGTAGCGGACCTCGACGCCGCGGTGCTCAAGCAGGTCTGCCAGCTCACGGCACGCGTGCTGCGCCTGCGCGACCGCCAAGCCATAGCCCGGGACCACGATGACGGAGCTTGCGTACGCCAACTGGATGGCCGCGTCGTCAAGCGACACCTCGCGGACCGAGCCGCCAGGACCGCCGACAGCCGCCACCGCGGTGTCACCCCCGCCAAAGCCGCCGATCATGATGTTCAGGATCGAGCGGTTCATCGCGTCGGCCATGAGCTTCGTGAGGATGGCGCCCGATGCGCCCACGAGGGCGCCGGCGATGATGAGCACCGGGTTGTTGAGCACAAAGCCGGCCATCGCCACAGCCGTCCCCGTGAACGAGTTGAGCAGGGAGATGACGACCGGCATGTCCGCGCCGCCAATGGGCAGCGCGAGGGTGATGCCGAAGATCAGCGCCGCTGCAAGGATCGCCACCATGACGACGACGTTGTAGTTGCCGACAAACAGGAAGCCCGCACCCACCACGACCACCAGGGCAAGGGCCAAGGTGACCAGCTGGCCGCCCGGGATCATGACCGGGCGTGACGGCGTGATCTTGAGGCCCATCAGCTTGCCGGACGCGATGAGCGACCCCGTGAAGGTGACGGAGCCGATGGCAATGTCGAGTACGGTGGCGACGTTTTCCTGCAGACCCGGCACGACGCCCTGGTGCCGCAGGTACTCGTCGATGGCGATCAGCG
>JANYAA010000396.1 GCA_025355255.1 Chloroflexota bacterium
GGCTGATCGAGGTCCGCGTTCCGGCCTGAGTGCTTGGCCCGTGCGCTGTCAGCACGGGAGCCACCACCCGGGCGCCTCCATCGATGAAGACTTCGCGGACTCGTGCGTCTCCGGCGCGAAAACGCATCGTCTGGGCCCCACCCCGACGATTCGCGGCAGCAGGGTGGCGAAACGATGAAGCCTTCATCCATGCGCGCGTCACAGAGTCCGTGGCCGCCCCCGACGGGCCGCGAGCCCCAAATGTGCACTTCCACATCAACGCCACATCGGCCCCTGAGACGCCCATCGGATAGTGGGAAGCGTCAAGGGCGATGGATCACTCCTCCAGCATCCGGTCCGGGCTCGTCTCCCGGCCGGCACACGGGCTAACCACGGCGCGTTCGCTCAGCGGACGCGCCGTTCCGTTTGGCGGGCAACCTCGCCGTCCTGCTAGCGGTTGCGCTCCGCGAGCACGACGCCGCCAAGGAGCAGCGCGCCGCCGGCAATCTGGATGGGGCTCAGCGTCTCGCCCAGCGCCACCCACGCAATCGTCGTGGCGATGACGGGCTCCACCATGCCCATCGTGCTGGCCTGCGATGCCCGGAGGTGCTGCATGGAGAGCACGACGAGCGAGAACGGGACCACGGTGCCAATCGTCACGATCCAGGCCGTCAGCGTCCAGACCGGCACCATTGGGCCCGTGGTGCCCAGCAGGTGCGCGCTGCCAGCCAGTTCGCCCAGCGGGAACGTCCACAGCGGCTGCACCACCGCCCAGAACACGGCGGCCGCCGCCATTCCCCACGCGGTGAGCGACACGGGGTCCCGCGGGTGGTCGCCGCGCACCTGCATGTCCGTGGTGACGAAGTAGAACGCGAGGGCGATGCACGAAGCAACCGCCGCCGCGAAGCCCCCGGGATCCAGCGTGAACCCCTCCCAGGCGCGGGCCACCACGGCCAGCCCGCCCAGCGCCGCCACCAGACCCACCCAGACGATCCGCTTGGTGGGGTGGTGCAACGCAAAACGGAACCAGAGCGTGATGAGGAGCGGCGACGTGAACTCGATCAAGAGCGACACGCCTATCGGGATCGTCACGATCGAGACGAAGTAGAGCCCCTGCGTGGCCGCCACGCCCAGCACGCCATACACGAGCAGCAGCGGCACTTCAGCGCGGCGCAGGTGCAGCGTCGTCGGCCGGAACACGGCCAGGCCCACGAGCATCAGGATGGCCGCCCCGGTGACGCGAAGCTGGCTCAGGTACGTGGCACCCAGACCGCCGAGCATCAGCGTCTTGGCCATCGTGCCGTTGATGGAGAACAGCGTGGCGGCGCCCAGATACAGGAGGTAACCGCGGGCGGGCTGGATCCGACGGGCGGGTGCGACGCCCGGGATCGGCTCGGCGAGATCGGTCACTCGGTGATGCCGTTGGCCTTTAGGTAGCTGACGATGATCTGGATGGCCTCTTCGGGATCGTCCGTGACGAACATCAGGTCCAGATCGGCCTGGGTGATGACGCCGGCCGGCAGCTGGACATCGCGCATCCAGGCCAGCAGCCCATCCCAGTACCCGTGGCCGATCAGGACCACCGGGAAGTTGCGGATCTTGCCGGTCTGGATGAGCGTGAGGCTTTCGAACAGCTCGTCAAGCGTGCCAAAGCCGCCGGGCATGATCACGAAGGCGTCCGCGTACTTGACGAACATCGTCTTGCGGGCGAAGAAGTAGTGGAACTGCACCGACAGGTCCACGTACGGGTTGGGGTGCTGCTCGTGCGGCAGCTCGATGTTGCAGCCAATCGAGAGCCCGCCCGCCTCATGGGCGCCCTTGTTGGCCGCCTCCATGCAGCCAGGCCCACCGCCCGTGATCGTGGCGAGCCCCGCCTTGGCGCACCACTCGCCCACCTGGCGCGACAACTCCCAGGCGGGATCGGTCTCCTTGGTGCGCGCGGAGCCGAAGACGGCCACGGCGGCGCCGACGCCGGCGAGCGCTTCAAACCCTTCAACGAACTCAGAGAGGATGCGCAGCGCCCGCCACGTGTCGGTCTCCAGAAACGCCGGGCGCTCCTTTGAGCGCGCCGAAAACAGCTTCTCGTCCTCGGTTCGGCGGGAGGCGCCCAGTCGCGCCGCCGTCTCGGGGCGCATGGACACACGGCCGCTGTGCATGGTCCGCGGGGACTGGTCGCCGGGCTTCGGGGCTGGGAGCTTGGTGGGGTCGTGCTGATCGCTCACAACGGTGAGGATGCCACTCCGCGCGGCTCGATGCTCGGTTCACCTGCGGGACGTTGCGCCCTGCGGTGCGCCTGGCGCGGCTACTTCGGCCGGGCCAGCCAAGCCTTCCAGATGTCTTCGGCCTTGCCAGCCGTCACGTCATCCCCGTAGCGGACCAGCGGCAGCTTCAGCAGTTGGGCATTGGCCAACAGCCGCGAGATGATCCCCGCCGGGTCCGCCGCCAAGTACTGGAGCCCCTGCTCCTTGTACGGCCGGCTTTCGGTGTCCATCAGGGCGGCCGCGCCAAGCTTGTCCGTGAACCGCCGGAGCTCGCCTGACGCAATGGCCTTCTTGCGCAGGTCCACAAAGCTCACCACGATCCGCCGCTCGCGAAAGAACCGCAGCGCGTTCCGCGTGGCCGACGAGTCCTCGGTGCCGAACACCTGGATGTTGGGCATCTTCTTGGTGGGGACCTTGCCCAGCGGCGGCGGCATGCCTATCGGTCCCCCTCCAAGCGGCGCTCCAGCACCACCACCGGAATGTGCCGATCCGTCATAGAGCGGTAGAGCTCATATCCGGGATACCCGTTGGCCGCGAGCGCCCACAATCGCGCCCGCTCCTCGCCCTCGGCCTCGCGTGCGCGCACGGCGCGGCGCTCGCGCCCAACCTGCACGTGGACATCTGGCGTTGCCCGCAGGTTGCCCACCCAGGCGGGCTCGCGGTCATCGCCGGCGTTGGAGCCGATGACCACCAGCAGGTTCCCGTCCGGAAACGCGTAGAGCGGCACGTCGCGCGGCTTGCCGGTCTTGCGGCCAACCGTGCTGACGATGATATTGAGCACGCCGAAGTTGCGCCCGAACGGCCCTCGCCCGCCCGTGAGGCGGTAGAGGTGCGGGTGGAGCCTCGTGACGGAACGGCTTGTGCCAACAACGCCGATCAGCCGGTACATGGCTGTGGGCAGGCGCTTCACCATGGGCACTTCACCATGGCAGCAGGGTAGCGCGCGGGCCGCGTACCATGCGGGCAGGAGGTACCCCGTGACAACCTGGTTCACCGTGCAGCTCGACGACAAGCCCGGCTCCCTCGCGCGCGTCGCGCAGGCTCTGGCGGATCGCTCGGTCAACATCACCGGCATCGTCGGCGTGGCGGAAGACACCGATGGCGCACTCATGCTCACCACAAGCGATGCCGCAGCCACGCGGGAGGCCTTCGGCTGGCTCGGCATCGCGTTTGAGGAGCACGATCCCTCAGGCGCCGAACCACGCGACTTCTCCATCGCCGACGTGGTTGGCGGGAAGGGCTGACCGCCCATGCCGCGCCGGATCCCCCAGCCGCTGCCGGCGGCTGTCGCCGTACGGCTTGAGGTTCGCGACGACCCGCAGGCGATCTCCGCGATCGCTGGCGCGGTGGGCGAGGCCGGCGGCCGGGTTCGGGCGCTGGTCACCGTGCGCCGGGGCGGTCGAGCCGGCATCGCGCCGGACTCCCCCGAGACCGTCGAGGTGGAGCTGGAAGTCGAGGACGTGGGTGAGGACGCCGTGGTCGCGGCGCTGGAGCCCGTCCCGGCCGTTGTGAGCATCAAGATGACCCGCGCCATGGGCAAGGTCTTCGGCAAGCGCGTCATCGTCGTCGGCGGCGGTGCGCAGATTGCCCAGGTGGCGCTGGGTGCCGTGACAGAGGCGGACCGCCACAACCTCCGGGGCGAGAAGATCTCTGTGGACACCATCCCGCTCGTGGGCGAGGAGAACATCGCCAACGCCGTGCGTGCCGTCGCAGACCTGCCCCGGGCCCGGATGCTGGTGCTGGCGGGCTCCATCATGGGCGGCGAGATCAGCCGGGCGGCCGATGAGCTGCGCGCCGTGGGCATCCCCATCATCGCGCTGAGCATGGTGGGCTCCATCGTTGATCACGTGGATCTCGTGATCAGCGATCCGGTCCAGGCGGGCACGATGGCCGTCATGGCCGTCGCGGACACGGCCACGTTTGATCTGGCGCGCCAGAAGGGTCGCCGCCTCTAGGCTCGGGGGGACTGATCAGCCCATGCGCATCGCCACCTGGAACGTCAACTCGCTCAAGGCTCGGCAGGTGGCCGTGGAGAACTGGCTGGCGAAGGCTGCGCCCGATGTGCTGCTGATCCAGGAGACCAAGCTCTCCAATGCCGATGCGCCCGTCATGCCGATGCAGATGCTGGGCTACGAGATGGCCCACCACGGGGAGGGCCGCTGGAACGGCGTCGCCATCCTCTCGCGCGTGGGGATCTCGGACGTGGTGGTGAACTTTGGCGACGGGCCAGTGCGGGACTCGTCTGCCGGATCCACCGTGGCGGCCGGCGAGGACGACTTCAACCCGTTTGACGAAGCCCGGATGATCTCCGCCATCTGCGGCGGCGTGCGCGTGGCGTCGCTCTATGCGCCCAACGGCCGCGAGGTTGGATCACCGTTCTACGAGGGCAAGCTGCGCTGGTTCGAACGGCTTGGCCGCTGGCTGGACGTGACCTGCACGCCCGACGATGCCGTGATCCTGGGCGGCGATTACAACGTGACGCCGGCCGATGAAGACGTGTGGGACCCGGTGCGGGCGCACGGCGGGACACACGTGTCGGAGCCGGAGCGTGAGGCGCTGGCGCGGCTGCGGGCGTGGGGCCTTGTGGACTCGTACCGGACCCTGCGCAAGGAGCGTGGCCGCTTCTCGTGGTGGGACTACCGGGCGGGCATGTTCCACCGCAACGAGGGCATGCGGATTGACCTGCTCTACGCCACTGCGCCGGTGGCGGCGCGCGCGGTCTGGACCGAGATCGATCGGGAGGCGCGCAAGGGCCTGCCCACGCCCTCGGACCACGCGCCCGTGGTGCTGGACCTCGACGAGCCCGGCACGCCGTTTGACGCGGGCTGGACCGGCGCCCTGGAGCGCATCGCGGCACGGACGAGGCCGCGCCCCTGACGCCTGGGTGGCGCCGCAGCATTGCCGATGCTATCTGCGCCCTCTTCTGCGTCGAGCGCGCCGTATCTGCCGCCAGCGCCCTACATCGGCTAGCTCCATGGGCGTGCCAGCATCCGCCATGCTCAGGTGGGCGATAGGCGCCGCCCCGAGGCGTCGCTCGGCGAGGAACTGGCCGCCGCTAGCATCGGGAATGCTGCAGTGGGGCGCTGAAGCGGGTAGCGGGACGGACACCGCCGCCGCGCCGCATAGTCAAATAGCACTGAGCAGGATATTCGCCGCGGAATTGCAGTCATCCAGCACTGAAGCGACTACCCGAGCGCGGAACTGACGAAATTGCGCCTGGTCCTGCGACTTGCAGTCGTGTGGGTGCTAACTGGCGATTTCCAGGACGGGACGCTTGCCAACCGCGTCTTCGCGTGACGTGGCGCCCAGCAGCCGCCACACGCCCCACGCGAAAGCGGCCATCACAGCGACCTGCGTGACGCCCATCAGGCGGAGCACGATGCCGCCGTTGGTGACGCTGTGGTTGCCCATGAACTGGCCCAGCGTCAGCGCCGTGGCGAGGAACAGGATGGACACGAGCGGGATGGGCCCGCGCCACCAGTCGGCCGCGCCTGTCGGGGTCTGCGCCGACGCCGGTGACGGCGAAGGCCGCCCCGCCAGTGCGGCGATCTCGAACACCAGCAGCAGCATGAACGGCTCCACCGAGTAGTACGGCCAGTTCAGCTTGCTCAGCATCGGCACGGCCAGCGCGCCCACGGCCATCACGCCCCACAGCCCGGCCCCGCCGGAGGTCACGCCCAGGCGCCGCACGCCAAACCAGCCCGCGGCCAGCGCCAGCGCAATCGCTGCGGGCTGGTCAAGTCGCGCCGCAATCGACGACAGCGGCGTCCCCAGCACCAGCGACCAGATGGAGTTGCCGATGGCGGCGCCGCTCCGCCATGTGAACAGCGAATACAGCGCGTTGGACGGGTCCGCAAGGATGAACGGCGCCAGGCCGATCGCCGCGACGAGCGCCGTGCCCAGCCCCACGATCCACATGGAGCGCCAGTTGCGCTCCGCCAGCAGCACGGCCAGCAGCGCGATCACCGGGATGGCCGCGGTGGTTCGGGTAAGGATGGCCAGACCCAGCAGCACCGCCGCCCACGCCGGTCGGCCGCGCTGGAGCACGTACACGCCGCCCACGAGGAAGCACAGCATCAGCGGCTGCTCAAGGTGCCGCCATTCGGTGAAGTCCAGGTAGAGCAGCGGGCCAAGGATGACCAGCGCCAAGGCCAGCACGGCACCCGCCGGCGAGACGTTGGGCGCCAGCCGTCGCACGGCCGCCAGCACCAGTGCGCCAAGCGCGAAGACAAAGGGCAGGAACCCAAAGCCCACAAACGCCACCAGCGCACGGCAGTCCAGCACCGAGAAGCCGGAGCTGATGCACGCGGCGGCGCCCGGCAGCCCCACACCCTTGGCGACCCCCATGAGCGCCGCCATCCACTCGATGGCGATCGGCGGGTTGATGTTGGGATAGTCGCCAAACGCGCGGACCGCGTAGATGGCGAACGGCTGGCCGTCGATGACGCGTGCGGCCGCCGGGAAGAAGAACGAGAGCAGGTCGCTGTCGCCCGGAGGCGCGATGATACCGGACGTGCCCTGGATGGTGGCGGTCACCCCAACGAGCAGGGCGAGGGCGACGACAACCCAGACGGCGCGACGGTATGACATGCGCGGAACGCTACCACGCGGCTGGAGCGACGAGACGACCGGATGTCCCCCAAGGCGACCGGATACCCGACCTGGGCCCCCCGGTGCACCAACTGCGCGCTGCCCGCGCATTTGGGCCACCCCGGAGGCCAGTTGCGCGCCAGCGGTCGGTCCCAGCGCGCAGCCGGCCACGTCGGCGGGCCATTCGGCGCGCCGAGTGCGCAGTTGGCTCACGGGATGGCCAGCGCGCCCCGGCGCCCCGAAGCCCACGAACCTACCCCGCAGCAGCCCCCAGCAGCGGCGCGGTCCCCCACTCCAGCACCGCCGACTTGGCAACGATCGTGCCTGCCTCTTCCCGGAGCATCGCACCCGCATCGGCGAGGGACCCGATGGCGGCGAACCCGCCACCGGCGCGGACGAAGCGGCAGGCCGCCTCCACCTTGGGCCCCATGGAGCCCGCGGCAAACGCGCGCTCGGCCAGTGTGTCGGGTGAGGCCCGGCGGATGGGCCACGACGACGGCGTGTCCCAGTCGGCGTACACCGCGTCAACATCGGTGAGCATCAGGAAGGCGTCGGCGTGGAGTGCGGTCGCCAGCAGCGCGCCGGCAAAGTCCTTATCGATCACGGCTTCTACACCGGCAAACGAGCCGTCGGCCTGCTCAGCCACCGGGATTCCGCCACCGCCAGCGCACACCACCAGCACGCCCGCGCGCGCCAGGCTCTCGATGACGCCAAGCTCCACGATCTCGAGCGGCTGCGGCGACGGCACCACCCGCCGAAACGAGGCGCCATCGGGTGCCATCCTCCAGCCCTTCTCGGCCGCAAGGCGGTCGGCCGCCTCACGGTTGTAGATGGGCCCGATCGGCTTGGTGGGATTGTCAAATGCCGGGTCACGAGGATCAACCCGGATTTGCGTGAGCAGCGTCGCCAGTCGTCGGTCAAGCGGCAGCAGGTTGCCCAGCTCCTGCTCCAGCAGGTAGCCGATCATCCCCTCGGTCTCGGCGTCCAGGATGTCCAGCGGGTACAGCTCGTCGGGGTGGTACGCGGCGTTCTGCAGGGCCAGCAGCCCCACCTGCGGCCCGTTGCCGTGGGTGAGGATGAGGTCGTGCGCAAGGGCTATCGGCGCCAGTGCCCGGGCGGCCACGGCCACGTTCGCCCGCTGGTTCTCGGCCGTCATCGGCTGGCCGCGCCGCAGCAGTGCGTTGCCGCCCAATGCGGCCACAACGCGCATCAGCGCTCACCCGCGCCGTCGTCGCCGGCCAGCGTCGCCACCAGCACCGCCTTGATCGTGTGCATGCGGTTCTCGGCCTGGTCAAAGACGATGGACCCGGGCGATTCGAAGACCTCGTCGGTGACCTCCATGGCCGCCAGACCGTAGCGCTCAAACATCTTGGCGCCCACCTCGGTCTCGAGGTTGTGGAACGCCGGCAGGCAGTGCATGAACTTGGCGTCCGGGTTCCCGGTGAGCGCCATGACGTCGGCGGTCACCTGGTAGGGACGCAGCATCGCCACACGCTCGTCCCAGACAGCCTCCGGCTCGCCCATGGAGACCCAGACGTCGGTGTACACCACGTCCGCGCCGTGCACCCCGGACGCCAGATCGTCCGTGACGCGGATCCGGGCGCCGGACTGATCGGCGATGTCCAGGGCAACCTTGAGGAAGTCCGGGCGCGGCCAGACCGGGACGGGCGCCACCACCCGCAGCTCCATGCCCATCAGGGCGCAACCAATCAGCAGCTCGTCGCCCATGTTGCTGTGCGCGTCGCCGATGTACGCGATCGAAACATCGGCCAGCGGCCTGGCCACGTGCTCGCGAATGGTGAGGAGATCGGCCAGCACCTGCGTGGGGTGGTCCTCGTCCGTCAGTCCGTTGTACACGGGGACGCCGGCCTCGTGGGCCAGCACCTCCACATCGGTCTGGTGGAAGCCGCGAAACTCGATGGCGTCGTAGACGCGGCCCAGCACCCTGGCGGTGTCGCGGACCGACTCCTTCTTGCCGACATGGCTGCCCGACGGCCCCATATACGTGACGTGGGCACCCTGATCGTAGGCGGCAACTTCAAAGCCGATCCTTGTCCTGGTCGAGTCCTTCTCAAAGATCAGCGCGATGTTCTTGCCGCTGAGGCGGCGCTGCTCGCGATGTTCACGCTTCTCAAGCTTGAGCCGGGCGGAGAGGTCGAGGAGGTACTCGATGTCCTCACGGGTGAAGTCGCGCAGGGCGAGGAAGGATCTGCCACGAAGGTCAACGGCGGTGGCGGTAGTCATGCCCGGAACTCCGGTGAGCTGGTGGCGCAGCACGGGTCGGGGCCCGGGCGCGCCGTGCCGGCGTCCGGGTCGAGGTTTGGTCACCGTGCGCCCGCGACGGGTGGCCTGTCGATGGGCTTCCGGCCTGTTGCGGGCGGGACGGTGGTCAGGGCCTGTGCTCAGGGGCCTGTGCTCAGGGGCCTGTGCGCAGGGGCCCGTGCTCAGGGGCCCGTGCTCAGGCCTGTGCTCAGGCCGGTTCAATCTCCAGCGCCGCCGGTGCGTTTGTGCCGTTGCCCATGCCCACCCGGCGCAGCGCCAGCCCCGAGATTGCCAGCGACGTCGCCACAGCGACGGCGAACGCCGGCCCAACGCCCGCCGGCTCAACGAGCGTGTGGACCGCGACGAAGAAGCCGATGGTGCCGAACAGGCCGACAAGCAGGCCGCGCAGGACGCCGAGTGCGGCCGGGCGCCCGTCGTGGAGGAACGCAAACACGGAGAGCACCGAAAGGTAGACAGGGAACGTGGTTGCGATGCCGCTGGCGGTGGGGCCAAGCAGGGGGGCAACCGACGTCAGCGTCAGCACAAGGGCCGTGCCCACGATGATCCGCGCCGGCAGGTCCCACTTCGGGTGCGGGGTGCTTGAGCGGCGACTTTCTGTTGCGGGCAGCACGAGCAGCACCAACGCGATTGCACCGGCGGCGAAGACGATGAGCGCCGCAAAGGGCCAGTCGGCGAACGCCTGGCAGACGAGGCCGGTGGCGGCGTAGGCCACGGTGGCGGTGGCGAACGCGGCGGCCGGGCCGCGTGTGCTTCCGGCGGTATACCCGACGCAGTACCCGGCAATGGCGATCAGCCCCAGCAGCGTCCCCACCGACGTGGTTGCGGCAAAGGACGGCCCGTGCTCAAGCGCGATGAACAGCAGCACCGGCCCAGAGGTGAGGGGCAGCCCCACGATCCAGCCGCCGATCGTCGGCCCCCAGCGGCGCGCGGCCAGACTCGCACCGCCGATGAGGATCGGCGTCAGCGTCAGCTTGAGCAGCAGCAGCGGCACCCGGTGATGCTACCGGCGCAGCTCGCCGGACGAGACTCAGTCCAGCGACACCGTCTGGTCCCACGCCGGCACATCCACCGCGAGACCCAGCGCCGCCACCTTGGGCGCCAGCGCGGCCTGTGCGGGCGGATCGCCGTGCACAAGGTATACGTGCGACGGGACGCCCGGGTCGCCCGGCTTCCGTCCCTTGAGGAAGCCGCCGATCCAGCTGAGCAGCTCCGGCTCATCCGAGTGGGCGGAGAAGCCGTCAAGCGAGCGGACCGTAGCGCGGACGGTCATCTCGCGCCCGTTGATCCGCGCCGTTGTGGCGCCGCGAACCAGGTGACCGCCCAACGTGCCTTCGCCCTGGTAGCCCACAAAGAGGACGGTGGCCGACGGATCGTCAAGCATGTGCTCCGCATGACCCACGCTTCGGCCGCCGGTGAGCATGCCATTGGACGCGATGACGATGAGCGGGCCAGCGGTCCGCTCGATCTTCTCGGAATCCTGCACGCTCTGGATCACGTGTTGGCCTGGGTAGTCCAGCGGCGCCTCATGGGCGGCCAGCAGGGCGCGCGTCTCCTCGTCGTACCCCTCCGGATGGGCGCGGTAGATGTCCGACGCGTGGCTGGCCATCGGCGAGTCCAGATACAGCGGCAACTGCGGGATGCGCCCGGCGTCCACCAACCGGTGGAGCTCCCAGACGATCTCCTGTGTGCGCCCGATGGCAAAACTCGGGATCAGCAGCATGCCCTTCTTCTGGGCGACCTCTCGCACGGTTGCCGCGAGCTTCTCCACGGCCACATCGGCCGCCTCGTGCTCGCGTCCGCCGTAGGTGGATTCGCAGACCACGAAATCCGCCTCAGCCACGGGCGTGGGGTCGCGCAGGATGGGCGTGCCAGGCCGGCCGAGGTCTCCTGAGAAGACGATGACGGTGTCGCGGCCACCTGTGGCGCGGGCAAGCCGCATGCGAACAATCGCTGAGCCCAGGATGTGGCCCGCGTCCAGCAGCGTGATGAACACGCCGGGGGCGATTTCGCGCTCGCCGCTGTAGGGCATGATGACCAGGTGCGCGACGGCGGCCTCTGCGTCGTCCACGGTGTAGAGCGGCGCGTCGAGGTCCAGCACCACCTCGGGGCCGCTCGCGCGGAGTATCTCCTCGGGGTCCGGCCCGCCCGGGGCTTCGGCGCCTTGCGCGGCTAGCTGGACGGCCTCCTGATACAGGCGCTCATCGCGGGCGTCCTGCGAGGCGGCTCGGCCGGGATCATGGCGGGATCGGCGCTGGGCGCGCTTGGCGAACTCCTCCTGGAGCTTCGCGCTATCCAGCATCACGAGTCGGGCGAGCTCAGCCGTGGCCGAGGTGCAGAAGATCTGGCCCTTGAAGCCCTCGCGGACCAGGAGCGGCAGCAGCCCGCAGTGGTCGAGATGGGCGTGGGTGAGGACGACAGCGTCCAGCGTTGCGGGATCAACCCCGAGCGGAACCCGGTTGCGCACCGCCTCCGCGGGACCTCCCTGGAACATGCCGCAGTCCACGAGGACCTTGGCCTTGCCGGTG
>JANYAA010000401.1 GCA_025355255.1 Chloroflexota bacterium
CGGCCGGGTAGACCTTGTCGGCGGAACCGGTCGTGACGGTTCGCGTCGCGGACCACGAGGTGCCGTTGAACGTGACCAGCTTGACCTGGTTGGACGTCGTGCCGGTGAAGGTCGGGTCGGACGAGCCGCAGTTGCCCGCGCCCTGGTCATCGGCCCACACGATCGCGATATGCCCGTTGGTCGGGTCGATCGCCATCGACGGGAAGCTGTTGATCCGGAACTGCTCGTTGGTCAGCGTCTGGCGATCCTGGCCGCCCGGAAGCTGCATCGGGTAGCAGCTCAAGTCGTCGTAGACGCGCGCGACCTCCTTGTTGGTGAAGGTCCGGCCGCCGTCGGTCGAGGTGGCCATGATCAGGGCGTCCTGGGCGTAGCCGCTTCCGGGAGTGGAACCCTCGTAGGCGACATACAGCTTGCCGCCATATGCGCCCACCTGGGAGCCCTGGTTGTACGGGTGCGCGGCGTCGCTGACCTGCTTCGGCGAGGTCCAGTTCGCGCCGTGGTCCTTGGAGCTGGACATCATGATCGGCGACTTGACGTAGCCCAGGCCACGCGGGCCCTGGTAGAAGGTGGTCCAGGTGACGTAGGCGGTGCCGTCGGAGCCGACGCCGATCCACTCCTTGTCGATGAAGAAGTTGCCGGTCGCGTTGTAGGAAACCATCTTGGGCGCGGACCAGGTCAGGCCGCCGTCCTTCGACATCGCCACGGCGACGCCGGACATCTGGCGCGGGAACTTGTCGGTGTTGTACGTCAGGGCGGCGAAGTAGAGCGTCCCGTTGGGGGCGAACGCCATGACCGGGTCGCCACCGCAGCCCGTCTTGGTGAACACGCCGCTGCTGCCCGTGATGTTCGTCCAGCCCGGCATCGCGACGTCCTTCCAGGACGCGCCCCCGTCCGTCGACACGTAGGCCCAGCAGGCCCCGAAGCCGTATCGGTAGTCGTTCGAGCTGGTGACCATGTTCTGAGAGTCCTTGGGGGTGATCGCGATGTTCTGCTCGTTCTGGGGGTTCGGGCACTTCGAGCCGTCCCCGTACGTGGTCAGCGTGTCGCCGATGATGACGTCGTGCTCTGACGCCGAGAGCGGGGCGTAGATGCCCGTGTTCGCGTTGAACGGGGCCTTGCGGCATAGCGAGTAGAGGCTGTTGCTCTTGTCGGCCGGGTTGGCCTGGGCCGCGTTCTCGAAGTCCTGGACCGTCCGGAGCTCGCTTCCGTCCGCGGAGCCCATGACTGTGCCGGAGGCCTGGAAACGGTCCTTGCCGCCTGCGGCGGCGGTCGTCCCGGCGAGCAGGGTCGCGCCGATCACGGCCGCGGAGACAACTAGCCCGAGGCGACGCGTGAGCGTCCTGGCGTCACGACGCACCATCGATAACTCCTCCACTGGGTGACGACGACCCCGGCGGGACCCAAGGGGAGCCCCGGAGATCGGCCTATTCTGCACCAGTGACCGCGGCATCTCCAACATGCCCGGTGAGCATCACTCGTCCCCGCCGTGGCGGCTCAGGACGTCGTGCGTGCGCAGGTTGCCGGTGATCACGCGGACGAGCTCGACCCCACGCACGGATTGGAGCGTGAGCACTGTCAGGCCGGACGCCTGATTGGTGAACGGCATGACGACCCTTCATGACGTCGATGCGCCCGGACCGCAGACTCCAGTGCGGGGCCAATGTTCGCCGACCCGCGAGCCAGACCTGCCCCACCTGCCGCCATGCCGGAGTAGATGTCTGGATGTGCTCTATGAACCAGTTCGCCCGCCTCCGGTGACCAGGCTCGCCCGCCTCGCTCGCTTGGCCACGCTGCCCGAGACGCGTGGCGTGCTCGTCGCGGCCGCCCAGTCCCAGACCCTTCGTGACCTTCGGTGGCAAGCCGTCCACGACCGGGCTGCCCTTGTGCGGAGTGTGGGCAAGCCCGCAAACGCTCGACACTTCATTCAGCGCGCGGCCACCCATCCTGCAACCCGTGAGCTTGCGAGTGCGGGCCTGATGTTCCTGCCCATCCGGTATCTCCCGGTGGGCTGGGCGGCGAGATGGGCGGCGAACCGAGTGCTCCGTCGGCACCGGGATCAGCCCGCCGCGCCGGAAGACGCGCCGTCGTTCGAGGCCACACCAACCGTGAAGAACGTGACACCTATGGACCCCGAGCTGTGAGGTCCAAGACACGTCCCGTCCGCATAGGAGATTCACATGAACGTTGAAGAGCTGCCCTCCGTCAAGGAGGTTGTTGCCACGCTTGAGGAAGTGCGCCAGCGCGTCTCTGACGCCGATATCGTCGATGCCTCGCGCTCGGCCATCACATCCGCTCGCGAAGCCGTTGCCGACGGCTGGCCTCGTCGTCGCCGGGCGAGTCGATGGCCGTGGGTCGCCGGCATCCTCGTTGGCATGACCGTCCTGGGCCTGGTGCTTCTGACCCCCACCTTCCGGCGATGGACGGCTGGGCGCGGAACATCGGCGCCGGCAATGCCAGCGGCCGACGAGCCGGGCGATCCGTTCCATCCCGCCGAGCCGGACGCCATGCATGCCGAACCGATGCTGGTTGGCGCAACCGAGTAGTCGAAGCCGATGTCCACACGATGTTGCCCAACTGTGACCACTTCGAGGATTGACCGATGACCAAGAATCACGTGCACCAGCTCGATGCCGACGACGCAGTCGCCGACGGTGAGGCTCGAGCCAACATCGGCGCGCTCGCCGATACCCTGGCCAACCGCGGCCGCGCGGTGCTCGATCAGATCCCAACCGTGACGGACAACGCCCGGAGCGCGCTGACCGGCGCCCAGGATCAGCTCAACGGCCTGTCCGACACGGGCGTGGTTGCTGCGTCCGGGTTTGCGCTCGGCCTCAGCGGCGGGTTGCTGTTGGGCGGCGCGCCCCGGGCGATCCTCATGCTGTCGATGCTTCCGGTCGCGCTGACCCTCCGGTCGGCGTTCGGGCGGGGGTTGCGGCCCGCGCGCCTCAGGAGCTGACCCTGCGCCGCGCTCCCGGAGGCGCGCCCGCTGATAAGCCGCACGTAAGTCGGCTGTGCCACGCTGCACAAGCGACATGTCTGCATCTGTCCACTATTCTGACCACATGGCAAAGACGGTCACGGCGACAGAGGCAAAGGCGCACATCCTCGCGCTCCTCACCGAGGTTGAGGCGGGCGAGGAGGTGGAGATCACCCGGCACGGGCGGCTGATCGCGCGCCTGGTGCCGGCGCGGGGCGGCATGGCCCTGATGGGCAAGTTCGCCGGGCTCATCGAGATCAACCTAACCGAGGAGGAGCTGTTCACGCCCTACGACGGCGAGTACACCAGCGACTTGGACAACCTGCTGTGAGCCTCCTGCTCGACACACATGCTCTCCTCTGGTGGTCGGTCAGCCCGGAGAAGCTCTCGGCACCGGCCGTGGAGGCGATGCGGTCGGCTGACGAGTTGGCGGTCTGCGCGATGACGTGGTGGGAAATCGCGTGGGGTGTGCGGCGCGGGGGCATCGTGCCCAAGATCCCGCTTGGGTCGTGGCTGCAGCAGATGTCGCGCGAGGTCCGGACCGTGCCACTCACGCCGGCCATCGCCATTGTCGCGGCCCAACTGCCTCGCGACGTCCCAAGCGATCCTGGCGATCGGCTGATCTACGCCACGGCCGTTGAGCACGGCTGGCAGCTCGTGTCCAAGGACGCGCGGCTTCGGGCTGCGGACACGGGCGGCAACGTCGTCATCTGGTAGGCGCGTGCACCACGGCGCGCGGGTCGAACCCGACCTGGAGCAGGAGCCCCATCTGGTCGGCGATACCCCAATGCTCCACGAGCATCCCGTCCGCAAAGCGCCCGATGTCGATCATCCCGGCTGCAGAGGAAGGTGCGTCCTGATTGTGCTCCAAACTTATGCGATCGTTAAGACTAGAAAGCCAACGCTCTTCGCTTATGTTCGTGACGTGATCCAAGCAGGCTAGGCCAGACAAGTGGACTTGCAGCAGCGAGTTGACGCCGCCAGGTAGACGCAGTGCGGCTCCACGCACAAATACGCGAGTGCCAATATTG
>JANYAA010000406.1 GCA_025355255.1 Chloroflexota bacterium
GTCCCACGCTCCCGTGAAGCTCGAGCCCGAGCCTGATCGCCACCGATGCCGCCTCGACGCGCCCTGACACACCGAGCTTTGAAAGGATGTTGCCCACGTGGACCCCAACCGTCTTCTGGCTGATGAACAGCCGGTCACCGATCTCGCGGTTGGTGCGGCCTTTGGCGATCAGCATCAGCACTTCAAGCTCGCGCTTGGACAAGCCGAATGTGTCTGGGGGTGAGGCCGGCGCAACCGTGGACGCCGGCGCAGGCCGCCGCTGCAGCAGGGCGCTGTCGTCCATCGGCTCGGGCTCAACGGCGCGGATCACCCTCGGCGGAGGCGCAGGGCGCGCGAGGAGCTCGTCAACCTCGGGCGGCAGCGGGATCAGCGCTCGGCGGCCCAGCTCCGCAAGGCGCCGCAGCAGCGGCCGTGCACCGAGCCCCAGCGCAAGGTCAGCGGCTGCCAGCAGCGGCTCACGCGCGTCGGCGCGCACCACGCGGGCGTCCGTCCTGTCGCGGGCGCCGCCGGGTCCCGCGATTGCGCCGCCAAGAAATGCCTCGGCGGCTCGCCACTGCGCCCGAGCCTCCCGATACGGGTCCCCCACCGCGCGCCAGCGCTCTGCCACGGCCACCCAGGTGCCGGGATCGTCACGCCCGTGCAGCTGCGCGTGGAAGGCGCGCGCCTGCGCCAGACACGCCTCAGGCTCGCTGGTGCCCAAGCCGGCCGACGCGTCCCGTGTGGCGGCAACGGCTTGTTCGGCCTGGGCCAGCATGGCGTTGGCGCGCACTCGGGCGGCCCCTACATCACCAATTCGGCGCCGCTCAAGGGCGTTGATGACCACGGCGGCTTCGACCTCCATCGCCGACGCCGCCATACGGGCCACGAGCACCCAGTCCTCAGTGTCGGCGAGCCGCGCCCAGCCGCGTTCCGCGGCACGTCGAGCGTCCGTGAGATCCCCGCTCCACAGCGCATAGGACGCCGTGGCCATGTACGCGGGGATGGCGAACTGCAGGTCGCCGCCGCTCTCGAGCTCCACAAGGATGCGGCCCAGGAGCCGGCCTGCCTCCTCGCCGGCCTCCGACTCGATCTCGACGATCGCGAGGTTGAGGATGGCGTTGACGAACGGGACGCCTGCGGGGCTCCAGTCAAACGCCCGCAGGCTCAGCTCTCGCGCCTCGCGCCAGCGGCCGATCTCCACCAGCACCCCGGCAACGTTGCTCGCCAGAAGGCTGCCGTACACCGCGTTGAGGTCGTTCTCGCGAGCCCAGTCAATGGCGGCAAACGTCTCGGCGACCGCCTCAGCGGGCCGGCCCAGCAGCTCCAGCACCGCCGTCATGTTGGCCGTGGCTCGCCAGCGCTCTTCGGCGAGGCCGAGCTCCCGTGCCCGATCAAGGACGTCCCGCAGGAGGGGCAGGGCCCGCTCCGGCTGGTCGCCCCAGCCGTACACCACGGCAAGCGTGGTGCGCGCGTGCAGCGCCTCCGGCTCCGCGGCGTCGCCAACCTCTGCGGCGATCGTCAGCGCCCGGGTTGCGGCCTTCTCCGCCTCGGCAAAGGAGCCCGCGATCATCCGCTCTTGGGCCAGAAGGGCGAGGATGCGTGCCAGCTCCACCGTTGGCTCCCGTGGGGCGCTCTCCACGGCGCGCCGGAACGCTCTGGTGGCGCCGGCCGGATCCCCAGCCGCAAGACGGTAGCGGCCCAGGAGTGACTGCAGGGTCGCCCAGCCGAGGCGGTCCGTCCGCTCCCCGATCGCCGCCAGTGCGCTCTCCGCCCATGCAACAGCGCGCGACGGGCGCATCGAGGCGTAGGCCGCCTCGGCCGCCTGCTGGGCAAGCATTGCGGGCGAATCGTGGGCGTCGACCTCGCTGGTTGCGGCGGCGCGGGTGCCCATCGGGATGCCCAGACCCATCTCGAAGGCCGCCAGCGCGTCCTCGGGCGCGACGAGGCGCATCGCCAAACGCCCGGCCTCGATCGCCGCGTGACGCGCCTGCACGGGCTGGTAGGCGATCCGCCAATGGGTTGCAGCGACGATGGGGATGTCCACAAAGGTGCGGGCCATGGCTGCTCGGAACCGAGGGATGTGGGGCGGCAGCAGGTCAGCGGTCACCGCCCTGGCCAGCAGCTCGTGGCGCATGCGCAGGAGCCCGTCAGCGCCCGTGCGGGCGAATCCGTATTCCTCGGCCTCGGCGAGGCCTGCGGCGAGGTCCGCGTCGAGGTTGCCCACGGCATTGCGGGGGCCCGTGGCAGAGCGCGGTGGCAATCCCCGGCCCACCTCTTCCTCAAGTGCGGCAGACGCGGCGGCGAGCCGCTCGCGCGAGATGGGGCGGTCTGCGGTGGACAGAAGGCGCAGGAGCCGGCGACACTCGGGCGTGCGGCGGGCCAGACGCGCGGCCACGATGTCCGCGAACGATCCTGTCAGCGATGCGCTGCGCAGATCGCGCCGGGCCGCCATCAGCTCCTCCACCACGAGCGGCGAGCCGGCTGAGCGCTCCGCAACAAGCACCACGATTGACGCCGACGGGCGCTCGCCCTCGATGCCCTCAATCAGCCCGGCGATCTCGCGACGCGCCAGCGGGACAAGGTCAATCCGCACCGGGGGCCGCAGACCCGCGTCGATGACCGCCAGGTTCTCGCGCAGCGGGTGCCCCCGGGTCAGGCGGTCTGGCTGGTAGGTGAGCACTAGGGTCAGGCGCTCATCGTGCAGGGTGCGGGCCGTGAACGTGGCGAAGGCGCGGGTGGCCGCATCCGCAGTGTGGAGATCCTCGAGCACCAGCACGATCGGCCGGTCAGCGGCAGCACGGCCAAGCCAGCGCAGGATTGCCTCGATCGCCCGCGGCTGTGTCCGCTCCGGATCAGCGAGGGCGCTCGTGACGGGCGCTGGGACACGGCCCGCTACCCGCGCAAGCCCGGGTCGGCCAAGCAGCAGCGGCCGCGCGTCGCGACGGAGGAGCTCCGCAAGTTCGGCGGCGGGTCGCGAGGCGAGGAGCGGGTCAAGGGCAGCAAGAACGCTGGCCCACGGCGGTTCGGCAGGGCCGTGGGCGCGGGCGCGGAGGATGACCGGCGGCGACAGTTTGGCGGCCATGCGGGCCAGCGCCTCGTCAAGGAACCGGGTCGCGCCGATGCCCGCGGCGCCGGCCACCAGTACGGTGGTGGCCGCACCGGCCGCGGCGTCCACAACCGCTGCCTCGAGCATCGCCAACTCGGGCTCACGGCCGATGTAGCGCGGACTCTCCACTCGACCCGACATTGAACCATTGTAGGGACCTGCCGCGTCGTCCTGACTGGCCCGGGGCCGCTCCGGTACGCTGCGGCGGTGCACGAGCGCAAGCCGCCCCATCCCGCAAACGACCTGAACGAGCTCCCGGGCGAGGAATGGCTGTACTTCACCAAGTCGCTCTGGACCACGGCGTACCCGTCGGAGCTGGGACACGCCCGGCGCAAGGCGCACGGCGCCAACAAGCCGCCCCGCCTGATGGCGCGCCTCATCGAGTTCTTCACGCACTCGGGCGAGCTGGTGCTGGACCCCTTTGCGGGTGTGGGCGGCACGCTGCTCGGCGCGGCGATTTCCCGGGGACCACGCCGCGCCATCGGCTTCGAGCTGGATCCGCGCTGGGCGGCGGTGTACCGCGAGACGGTTGCCGCACTGGCAGCCGAGCGCGATGGCGCCGGTCCACTCCTGGCGGACCTGGGCATGGCGGACCCGGGGGGCGTGCGGGGGTTTGACCCGTCGGGCGCCGAGGTGCTTGAAGGTGATGCGCGCACGCTGCTCAGCGCTGTTCCCGACTCGTCCGTGGACTTTGTCGTCACGGACCCCCCGTACAACGTGCAGCTGCCGATGACGATGGCCGGCGGGAAACTGGCCGAGGCGCACGCGAACCGGCGCACGGACTATGCGATGGTGTCCGACCTCTCAGCCGATCTCGCAAACCTGCCGTCCTATCCGGCATTCCTGGACGCGATGGGCGAGGTCTTCGCCGAGGTCTTCCGCGTCCTTCGGCCGGGGCGCTATGCCGCGTTCATCGTCCGCGACGCATATCAGGAGGGGCGCTACGTCTTTACGGCCGCAGACTTGGCAGCGCGCGCCGACGCTGTTGGTCTGGTGCCCAAGGGCGACATCGCGTGGTACCAGGCCGGGACGCGGCTGCGACCCTACGGCTACCCGCGGACGTTCGTGCCCAACATCGCCCACCAGCACATCGTCATCCTGCGCAAGGCGCCGGACACCGCGAAGCGTCGCCGCTGACGCAACCAGCCTGGTGGTGGCGAGGGTGGTGCATCGCGGCAGCGGCCCATGGTGTGGAGCGGTGGGGTCTTGGAGGGTCCACCCGCCGCAATGCTGGTGGACCCTAGTCCTATTCGATCCCTTCCGTTTTCGCGGGCGTGCGCGACGATGACGTCATGCAGATCAACCCGACCAACCCGCTCGTCCAGCGCTCCGGCCGGTTTGCCGCCGTACGTTCGCTCGTCGTTGCCGGTGCGATGGTGGGCAGTGGAGGGATCCTCGGCTGGATCCTCCTCTACACGCCGATTGTGCTGACGCTGGTCCCGGCCAGCCACGGGTCGCTCTTGGCCATGGCCGTCGGCCTCGCTGCGTGGGTTCTCGCGATTGCGGTGCCAGCGAGTCTGGTCGTGATCGGCATGGCGCGGATCGCCTTCATCATCGAGGCGTGGACGGGGCGCTTCCCGCGTCTTCCGGTGTCCACGGTTCGCCAAGCGTTGGCCCCCGGCCGGTCGGCTGTGCGCGATTTGGTCCTCGAGGACGGCCGCCGCATCCACCAGGTGCTCGTGGGGCCGTTTGGCGCTGTGGTGGTGGGCGAGGTCCCGCCGCCCGCGTTCAGCCGCACGGACGGCTTGCGCTGGGAGCTCCGCGCCAGCCGCAACCGGTGGGTGAGCGTGGAACCGCCGGCCGAGCGAGCCACGCGCGACGCCGATCGCCTGCGCAGCTGGTTTGTCGCCGACGATCGCGACTTCGTCGTCACGGTGCACGCCGTGCTGGCTACCAATGACCCGCGCTTGCACGGCACGGCCGCCTGCCCCGTCATCAATCCAGCGGACCTTGGCGCATGGGTTGGGGGTCTCCCGATCCAGAAGAGCCTCACACTGGTGCGGCTTGAGCGGCTTCACGCGATGGTCAAGACTGCAGCCGCCGGCAAGGTGGCCCGGCGCTGAGCCGCAGCGGGCGCTGAGCGTCAGCGGGCGCTGAGCGTCAGCGGGCGCTGAGCGAGGCCACCAGCACGAGCCGGGTTGGTAGGGGAGCCAGGACTCGAACCTGGAACCAGCGGGATATAAGCCCGCCGCTCTGACCAATTGAGCTACTCCCCCAACGTCAGGCTGTTGATGATAGCCGCGTCTGGGCCGTCTGCTCGCTCGTGCTCCCTAACCGAGCAGCAGCGGCTTGAGGATCTCGTGCAGCACCACCAGCACCAGGTACACCACGGGGACCGCGGCCAGAAGACCCAGCATGGCGCTCCACGGCGTCCGCGTGACTCGGGCACCGCCAGTACCCGCCGGCAGCGGCACCACGAGGTACGTGACGAGCGAGCCGATCAGCAGCACCGCGAGCACATACACGGTGAGGACGAGGATCCGGAGGTCGCCGCCGGGCAGCGCGGCGTCGCGGTCCAGTGCCACGTCGTAGACCTCAAACGCCAGACCGCCCGCAAGCGCAGCAACGAGGCTTGAGCCGACGGCTCGAACCACCGGTCTGGGCGCGTTGCGGAACTGGCGCCAGCGGACCTCGAAGAAGCCGCGCCGGCGGATCGGCGGCCGCGCCTCAGCCAAGGGGGCGCCCATCCCCGTCCAGCACGGCCAGCCGTCGCGCCGGGATCGATTGGGGTGTGTGGCGAGCCAGCTCCTCCACGGCCGTGGCGACGCGTGCGAGCTCGGCCTCGGTGTTCCAGAAGCCTGTGGACAGGCGGACGGCGTCGAGTGGCGCGATGTCGCGGGCCACGGCAAATGTCCGTGGACCAAGCTCGGCGAGCACCTGCGCTGCTGGCCAGCCGGAGATCCGGAACGTGACCAGCGTCGCGGGAGCGGGGCGCGGCGTCAGCACGGTCACCCCGGGGATACCGGCCAGACGATCCGCCAGCCCTGCTGCAAGCGCGTTGGCGCGCGCCTGCGTCCACGGCATTCCCATGTACATGGACAGCCAGCCCAGGCTGCGCGCAAAGCCGATCACGGACGGGCGGTGAAACCCCGTCGCCTCAAACCGGCGCGCACCCGGGTGCAGCGCGGGGTTCGCCAGCGAGAACGACGGATACGACAGCGAGCCAGACGTGGCCGGGACGGTTGCCTCCGCGAAGGCGCGCCTGACCCAGAGCGCGCCCATCCCCTCGGGGCCCAGGAGCCACTTCTGCGCCGGCAGCGCATAGGCGTCCACGCTGAGCTCGTCCAGCAGCAGCGGGATGGCGCCCGCCGCCTGGGCGCCGTCAATGATCGAGACCGCGCCCGCGGCTCTCGCGAGGGCGCCAAGCCGGTCCACGGGCAGCATCGCGCCGGTGGTCCAGAGCACGTGGCTGGCGACGACGGCGCGAGCCGGCCGCTCCAGTGCCCGCGCAAAGGCGGCCGCCACGACCTCCGGGTCCCCGCCATCGCCCGTATCCACCACCTCTACCTCCACGCCGAGGCGGGCGCGGAGGGCGGCGAGCGGGGCGTAGGCGGCGGGGTGCTCATGGGCCGTGGTCAGGACGCGGTCACCCTCGCGCCACGGCAGGGCCGAGATGGCGAGGTTCAGCCCGTCGGTGGTGGAGTGGGTCAGGGCGATATCGGCCGGGTCTGCCACCAGCGCCGCGGCAACCGCAAAGCGCGCCTCATCCATCCGCGCCACGGCGTCCTGCCAGTCGCCGGGCGCGGCTCGGCCAACGGCCAACTCGCGCGCCGCCGCCTCGTCCATCGCCCGCGCCGTCTCGGCAGGCATGGGCCCGCACGAGCCGGCGTTGAGGTAGATGCCGGCCCGTGTGGCGGGGAGCGCCTCGCGCACGGCGGCAATCTTGTCGGCATCGGGCAGGAACGGGGTGACCACGGCGCGATGATATCGGCGGCCGCTCGATTGGCGGTCAGCGGCTGGTCAGCGACGGGCGGTGGCGGTGACCAGATGCTCGGCTCCGTGCTGCAGCTCCTCGTAGAGGCGCGCAACGGTGGCCACCGTGTCGGCGTCGGCCGCCGCCTTGTCGGACCGCAAGCGGGCGATCCGCGGGAAGCGCAGCGCAAACCCCGAGCGGTGCCGCGTGCTGCGCATGATCACGTCAAAGGCCACCTCAACCACCATCGAGGGCTCAACCACGCGGTAGCGCCCGTGGGTGGAGACCGTGTGCGCCTCGAACCAGCGCGTCATCTCAGCCAACTCAGCGTCCGTAAGCCCGCTGTACGCCTTGCCGATGGTCACCAGCGCGCCCGCCGCCTCGTCGCGGACGGCAAACGTGTAGTCCGAGAGCACCCCGTGGCGCTTGCCGTGACCCAACTCCACGCCCACGATGACGCAGTCGATGGTGGCCAGGGCCTTCTTCATCTTCAGCCAGCCAAGCCCGCGTCGCCCAGGTGTGTAGCGGCTTGTCGGGTCCTTGACCAGCAGCCCCTCGTTGCGCCTGGCGCGCGCCGCGGCGAACGCGGCCTCCAGCGCGTCAACCGAGCCAACGCTGACCAAGTGGCTCAGCGCAAAGCGTCCGCCGTCGGCCGCCAACGCCAGGTCCAGCGCCTCGAGGCGTCGCCGGCGCTCGGCCAACGGCTCGTCCAGCAGCGATCTCGTCGTCCCGTCGCCGTCCGTGTCCAGCGCCAGCGCGTCCCAGGCCACAAAGATCACTGGCACCTCGGCCCGGATCTTGGCCGATGGCGCCTTGCGGCCAAGACGGGCCTGGAGCTGCAGGAACGGCAGCACCTGGTCGTCGCGCCAGGCGAGGATCTCGCCGTCCAGGATCCCCGCCCACGTCAGGTCGCGAGCGCCGTCCACTACCTCCGGGAACTGGCCGCCGATGTCGTTGAGGTCTCGGGAGAACAGGCGCACCTCGGTCCCCCGCCGGTGGAGCTGGGCGCGGATGCCGTCGTACTTGTCCTCTACCCAGGCGGTGGGGCCTAGCCGGGCCATGATCTCGGCCGCGTCTTCGGCAGGGGACGCGAGCATGCACCGCATGGGGTGGAACAGCGTGACGCTGGCGTCGGCCAAGCGGTTGTCGCGCGCGAGGGCTGCCGTGCGGCCGACGTCGCCCGTGAGCTGGCCCGCGCGCTGGACGGCTGCCAGCGGCCGATCGAAGGCGCGCGCGATCGCCGCCTCCAACAGCCCTTCCCGCAGGCCGACGCGCAGTTCACCGGTGAGCACCCTGGCAAGCCCTGCCGCGGTGGCCGGGGAACAGCGGCGCAGCAGCCCCTCGAGGATGACGAGCTTGGCGTCGGCACCGGCGGCGGCCTCGATGGCCTCGAGAGCGGCGAAGACCTCGAGCAGGGTGGGTTCGGCCGGATCGGCCGCCGCGTGGCCCGCCTCCTCCAGCACCAGCCGCACCGACGCGGCCACGTCGGACGTCCTGTCGTAGGCGCGCCTGAACGCGTCCTGATCCGCGCCGGCCACGGCCAGCACCGCCGCGGACAGGCCGGACCAGCCGAGGCCCAGCGTCCGCGGATCATGTTCGGGAAATGGCCGCCCGGTGAGGAACACAGCGGCGATGGGCAGCTCCGCAGCGTCGAGCGAGGCCAGATACTCGGCCAAGATGGCGGTCTTCTCGGAAGTTCGGGTGGTGGCAGCCACCCGTTCCGCAGTTTCGCTCCAGCGGCGCATGCGGTCGATGGTATAGCGTTGCTCGTGATGCTCAACCGGCGCTGGTTCCCGGAACGGATCGACGGCGATCTGGTGATCCTGCGCCGCCACGCCCGAGAAAACCTCGCGGACTTCCTGCGCTGGTACCAGGATCCAGAGGTTGCCCGCCTGACGCGGTATCAGGACGGCCCCATGCGCCCCGAGGAGATCGAGCGGTTCTTCTTGATGCGCGCGGTGGGGCCAGAGACGCTCGCGATGGGGATCCACATCAGGGGATCGGATCGGCTGATCGGCTCCTGCGCGTTTAGCCAGCTAGACGGCGACAACGGGTCGGCCCTGTTCCACATCACCATCGGCGAACACGATGTTTGGGGCCAGGGATACGGCTCCGACGCCACGCGGCTCATGGTGGACCACGCGTTCAGCTCGCTTGGGCTGCACCGTGTGGCGCTCGCCGTCTTTGCGTTCAACGGGCGCGCGATCCGGGCGTACCAGCGGGTTGGCTTCGTGGTGGAGGGCCGCTCGCGCGAGGCGATCTGGCGTGACGGCTCGTGGTGGGACGAGCTCCACATGAGCGTCCTTGAGCCCGAGTGGCGCGCCGCGCGCTGGAAGGCGAAAGCCGCAGTCGACGGCCGAGTGCTTGGCGGTGCCGACGCGCGGGACGATGTCCCGGCCGGGCAACGGCGGACTGGCTGAGGATGGCGTCTGCGGGAGCCGCGGCCGACGCCGCACGCGCTGCATTCCGCGAGCAGGCCGATGCCAAGGGCCATGCCGTGGAGAACGCGCGCTTGGCCGCGGCCGGGCTCGAGGCCGCGTTTGCAGCCGGCGCCCTTGAGCGCACACCGGCGCTCGCGCTGATGCTGACGGATCTCGCGGTCGCGCTCGACGGCGGAGGCGAGAAGCTTGGCGGCAAGAGCGCCGAGGCTGCCCGGTTTATCCTGCGCGCCATCGGCCGCGAACTCGACCGCGCCTGATCGCCGTCCGCCGTCCGCCACCGGGAGGAGCGTTCCATGCCCACCCAGCCGCCTGACCTGGGCGCCGAAACCCACCGCGCGCTTGGCGCGGGCATGTACAACAGAACCTGGGAGCTCATGGCCATCGAAGGCCGGACGGCCGAACAGGACGACGAGCTGATCGACACCGCGCACGCGTCGGCGTGGCATTGGCGGCGGGTGGGCAACGCGGCCAACGAGGCGCGCGGCCACTGGCTTTGCTCGCGCGTCTATGCGCTGCTTGGCCGGAGCGAACCTGCGCTGCACCATGCCCGGCGGGCGGTGGCGATTGTGGAGGCCGGCGGCGAAGGCTTTGAGGACTGGGACGCAGCTGCGGTTGCCGAATCGATGGCGCGGGCGTTCGCGGTGGCGGGCGACGCCTCCGGTGTCGCGCTGTGGAAGTCGCGGGCGCGCACTGCCCTGGCCACGGTGGCCGAGGACGACGACCGCGATGTCATCGAGGCAGACCTGGCGTCCATCCCGGACTAGACAGACGGCGCCTGCGCGCCGCCGGGCCGCAGGGCCGCGCAGGAGTCCATCCGCGCGGTGCCCGAGCAAATGGTCCGCCCACGTGACCGTCTGTGCGCCAGTAGGCGCCGCGAGTGACCCGTGGCCGCGCAAGTGGCCCTCTGAGCGGCCGAAACGCCTCGGCAGCGCTCCGTTGGTCCTCCCGGCGGCCCGGGCCGGCGGTTCCTGGCCGGCTGCACGCGGCGGCGTCGCGAGCCGGGTGCCGCCTCAGCCGAGCTCGAGCGACCCCAGCAGCGTTGCTCCCGCCTCCCACGCGGCGGCGTTGTCATGGGCGAGGCGGTTTGCCTCATGCGAGATCTGGTTGGCGAGGTCCGGATAGGCGTCCCTGAGGTGGCCGCCAGGCCGCAACCGCGCCAACGCGTCATGCAGGAAGGCCGAGTACAGCGCCTCAGGTTCGGCGGCGGCGATCCGCTGCTCGGCATCGGGCTGGAAGTCGATCGGGACCATCAGGCGCCCAAAGAATGCGCCCACCTCGTCCACCAGGGGGTCCACGCCCTGCGAGTGGCCCGCCCAGCGCACGATTGGTGCGCGCGAGATGAACGCCGCCAGCGTCTCGGCGGCCGACGGCGCGTCCACCAGCAGCGTCCCGCCAAACGTCAGGAACTGGTTGCTCACCGGGATCCGGTCCGTGACCCGGATCCGGCCCCACGAAAACACTCGGCGCTGCGGAACCGGTCGCCGTCGATCCAGCGTGGCCAGCTGCCCGCGCCCGTTGTGGATCTCCCAGAACGTGACATCTTCGGGATCGAAATGCTCCAGCGTCGGCACGTCGCGCAAGGCCACCAGCAGGCGCGGTCCTGGCTGGGCGCCCGGCATCAGCCCGTCGCGCAGGTCAAACCCAAGGTGCGCAAGCTCCGAGGCCGTGTCAGCAAGCCAGTCGCCGCCCCAGTCAAGCGTCCCGGGCCACGGCGCTCCTGTGCGCTCGCTCATGCCTCGGCCTCCACTTCGACGGGTTCGGTCGCCGGCACAAGATGGCCTCGACCGCCAGCGATAAACACGACCGCCCCGCCAATGGAGGTGAGCAGCAGCGTCGCAGCGTGCACCAGCACGGCGAACGCAAGCGCGGGCTCACGTCCGATGCCCACGGAGGTTGCAATCGTGACGGCCGCCAACTCAAAGGTCCCCACATAGCCCGGGGCCGCGGGCACGGCGGTGGCGAGGTTGGTGCCTGCGGCGAGCAGCGCGGCCTGACCGATGGTGGGCTCGATGCCCACCGCCTGTGCCGCCGCCGCGAACGCCAGGACGGTGAGCGACCAGGATCCGATCGAGAGGGCGATCGCCGTTGCCATCGTGGGCAGGTCGCGCACAATCGACAGCCCGGCGCGCAACCGCACCAGCGCCCCGTGGACCTGGGGCCACTGGCCAATCCACGTGGTGAGCCGGTTTGCCCCGGGCAGCCGGTGCGCAACCATGCCCACCGCGATCGCCACGACGAGCAGCCCCGTCAGCGCCACCCCAACCATGACGGCCGACGCCACAATGCCGCGCACGGAGAGCACGAGGATCGCGATGGCCGCGATCACCACCACCACAGCCGTGTCCACCACGCGCTCCACGACGATCGTGCCCAGGATGGTTGAGCGGCTGAGGCGCGTCCGCTCACCGAGGTGGTGGCTGCGGACCACCTCACCCAACCGGGCGGGCAGCACGTTGTTGGCAAGGTAGCCAACCAGCAGCGAGGCGGCCGTGGTGCGCAGAGAGACGTCGGCGATCGGCCCCAGCAGCACGCGCCAGCGCACGGCGCGAAGCGCCACATCACCAATGACAAAGAGCAGGAGCAGGAGCAGCCACTCGGGGTTGGCGCCGCGGATGGCCTGCCAGGTGGCGCCGAGGTCAACCGAGCGGACAACCAGCACCAGCGCCGCCACCGAGATGGCGATGCCGATGAGCGCCCGTCCGGCTCCGCGCCGCACGGTCAGGCCGCGTCGGGTCCGGGTCCGGCAGGCGCTGTGTCGGTTCCCGGGGTCCGCGGCTGCAGCTTGGGCGAGCGGCGGACGCGCAAGCGGTGGGCGAGATACCGGGCCACCACCCGCAGGGTGGACAGCCCGTACACGACGCTGCGCTTGAAGTTGACCGAGCT
>JANYAA010000436.1 GCA_025355255.1 Chloroflexota bacterium
GCGCTGCGCGCATCGCCCGCAAGCAGCTCGCGGACAGTCGCGGCACCGGCTGCGATGGTCTCCCGGCTGCCGGCCGACGCCAAGTCACCCTGGATCTCGGCCGCCTCGCCCGGCCGGAGACGCGCGTCGGCGATCTCCTGCGCCTCGTGGTCCAGGATTTCAAGCCGCCGCAACACCTCGCGCGGGTCCGCGACAAGCTCCGCCAGCCGCGCCCGATTCTCCTGCCAGCGGGCGACGGCTGCCGCCATGGCACCCCGCGCCTCGCCAAGTCCGCCAAACGCGTCTAGCAGATCCCGCTGGTGGTCTTCGTCGAGCATGCGCAGCTGATCGTGCTGGCCGTGGATCTCCACCAGCCGGCCGGTCACGGCCGCGAGTCGCCCTGCGGTCACCACCTCATCGTCCAGCCGCGCGCCAGATCGCCCGGCAGCACTCACCTCGCGCGCGGCAACGAGCGCGCCGCCCGGCCGCTCAAACTGCGCCTCAACACGTGCGGCGTCCGCGCCGTGGCGGATCAGCGTGGTGTCGGCCCGCGCTCCAAGGGCCAGCCCCAGCGCGTCGATGAGCAGGCTCTTGCCGGCGCCCGTCTCGCCCGTGAGGACGTTCAGCCCCTTGCCCAGGGGCAGCCGCAACCTGTCGATCAGCGCCAGATCGGCGACGGACAGCTCCAGCAGCCGCCCGGCGACGGGCGCGGCGTCGTCCACTGCGGTCACGACGGCAGCAGCTCCACCTTGGTCCGGAGCAGGTCCCAGAACGGCAGCGTGCCGACGGGCTCCACAAACCTGATGGCGCGCTCCATCGCTCGCACCTCGACCACGTCGCCAACAGCGATCCGCCGGTCCTCACGCCCGTCGATGGAGACCAGCGCCTCATAGGCATCCACCACGCGGCACCGCACCACCTGGCGCGGCGACACGACGACGGAGCGGATGGCAGACAGATAGCCGGCGATCGGCGTGACGACGAGGTTGCGGCTCTGCGGGTCGAGGATAGGGCCGCCCGCCGAGAAGCTGTATCCCGTTGACCCAGTTGGACTAGACACCACCAGACCGTCTGCGACAAACGTCGCGAGATGCGACTCATCGATGGAGACATCAAGCCGGCAGACGCGCGCAAGCGACCCGCGGGCCACGACGATGTCGTTGAGCGCGCTGAACCGCTCATCGGTGGGTCGCCCCGCGGGCAGGATCGACCCGGTCAGCGCCATGCGCTCGCGGACCGCGTACTCGCCGCGCGCCAGCTTCTCCAGCACAGCCTCGAGGTCGTGCGCCTCCGCCATCGACAGGAAGCCCACCTTGCCGAGGTTAATGCCGAGGATCGGGACGTCGATCACCGCGACCGCCCGCGCGGCGAGGAGCATCGTGCCGTCACCGCCAAGGACGAGCAGCACCGTTGTTGTCGGCAGTTCGCGAAGCAGATTGTCCAGATCGCCCGCAGGCGATGCCCAGTTGTCAACGCCCCGCATGCGGCACCAGCCTGCCGCCCGCTCCCGCAGCTCCAGCGCAGCATCGTTGGTGGGGTTGTAGGCAAAACCGATACGGCCAAGCGTCATGCGGCTCCCTCCCACGCGGCGGCAACCGCCTCTTCAATCCGCTCGTCAATCTCGGCGCAGCCGGGACCGGCGCCAAACCATGCCATGAATTCCCGGTTGCCCTCGGGGCCCTGAATGGGCGACGCGACCACGCCCCGCGTGCCGATCCCCTGGGCAGCAGCTGACGCCACAACAGCGCGAAGGACGCGCTTGTGGATCTCGGGGTCGCGCACGACGCCGCCCTTGGCATCGCGCTTGCCGGCCTCGAACTGCGGCTTGACCAGCGCAAGGATTGGCCCGCGTCCACCGCGCAGCAGTGTTTGGGCTGGGCCTAACACCAGGCCCAGCGAGATGAACGACACGTCCATCACCACAAGGTCCACGGGTTCCGGGAGCAGCGCGGGCGTCGCGTCACGCGCATTCACCCGCTCCATGGAGACGACGCGCGGGTCTTGGCGCAGTCGCTCAGCAAGTTGGCCGTAGCCCACGTCGATCGCGTACACGCGGGTGACCCCGCGCGCGAGCAGCACGTCCGTGAAGCCGCCAGTGGAGGCCCCGATATCCGCGGCGACCAGACCAGCCGGGTCCACCTCGAAGGCATCGAGCGCGGCGATCAGCTTGTGTGCGCCGCGCGAGACCCACGTGCTCCCGGCGGCAACGATCACCGCAACCTCGTGCGCGACAAGGTCACCGGACTTGCGGTCCCTGCGCGCGGACTCGCCGTCCCCCACCGAGACGCGGCCGGCCATCACCAGCGCCTGGGCTTGCGAGCGCGTGACAGCAAGGCCGCGCTCAACGAGGAGCTGGTCCAGCCTGACGCGTCGGGCTATCGGGGTCGCCATAGCACTATCGTGGCACAGGCGGCTTCACCCGGACTTGCGCGCCCGCATATGCCGGCAAGGCCGAGGTGACCCCTAGCGCGAACCCGCCGCGGATGCGGCCATACCGAGCGCAGCGGCGGTCTCCGTGATTTGACCCACCAGCCCGGGCACATCCAGCCGGATGAGCCTGCGGAGGTCGGTCACAGCCCCGTGATCCACGAAGCGGTCGCTGGGGATGCCGATGATCTGGACGTGGACGCTGCGGAGTGCCAGATCAGTGAGCCGCGCCGCCTCCACCGCCTGGAGGACCCCGGCACCGAAGCCGCCGGTCACCACACTCTCCTCGAGTGTCACCAGCAGCCTGGCGCTGCGGGCATGCTGGAGGACCAGCTCGCGGTCGAGCGGCTTGGCGAACCGGGCGTTGATCACGCCCACGGACCAGCCCCGTTCGGCCAGCTGGTCCGCCGCCGCCATGGCGCGGTTGACGATGGGGCCAAATGCCACCAGCAGGATGTCCGTCCCTTCGCGCAGGAGCTCGCCCTTGCCGACGGGAAGCACCATCGGCTCCTGCTCGGGCACCCCGAATCCCGCATCGCGCGGATAGTGCAGGGCGAACGGGTGATCTTGAGCGAAGGCCGTGCGGAGCAGCGAGCGCAGCTCCTGCTCGTCCTTGGGGCTCGCAACCACCAGGTTGGGGAGCATCAGGTGCGCCGGGATGGTGAACATGCCTTGGTGGCTGGTGCCGTCCTCGCCCACCAGACCGGCCCGGTCCACGGCGAGGACCACGGGCGCGTCGTTCTGGCAGACGTCGTGGACGGTCTGGTCAAACGCGCGCTGGAGGAACGTGGAGTAGAGCGCCACTACAGGGCGCATACCGGCGAGCGCGAGGCCGGTGGCCAGCGTGACGGCGTGCTGTTCGGCGATGCCGACGTCGATGAACCGCTCCGGGTAAGCCGCCTGGAACTTGGACAGGCCCGTGCCCGTGGGCATGCCCGCGGTGATGCCGACGATGCGCTCGTCCTCGGCGCCGAGGGCCACCAGCTCGCGGGCGAAGAACGCTGT